>NZ_JBINJD010000096.1:0-19397 GCF_043951915.1 Alienimonas sp. DA493
TCGACCAGACCGCCGTAGGCCGTGCCCTCGTAGCCGTAGACCGGATCGCAGTAGCACCGCTCCGGCGGCGGGCCGACCTCGTCCGGGCAGCGGTCGACCCAGACGATCAGGTTGATTCCCGCCACCCGGTAGCCGGAGACGAGCGAGCCCGCCTCGATGCCGAACTGGGTGTGCAGATTCGCGGCGTCCAGCGACCGCCCGGTCTCCTCCAGGTCGGAATCGACCAGATCGACTCCGCCCGTCGTGCCGACGGCGATGTCCGCCGCCGCGCGGCCGAGGAACGGCCTGATGCCGAGCGGCGACGACTTGCGGCGACGCCCCAAACGTTCCGGCCCCGCCTTGCGGACGCGATTCACCGCGTCCACTGCCCGATCGTAGTCGCCGCCTGTGGGAAAGCCGACCGGCATCAGGACATCAGCCCCGTCAGGTCGATTTCGTCGTCCAGTTCGTCCGTGAAGTAGTACGCCCCGCCCGGCAGACTCGCCTTCGGAACGACGCCCCCCGCTCCGTCCAGCGGCCACGGGTCGGTGATTTGCTCGCCGTTGAACTCGATCCGCCGCGGCACCCCGCCCGCCTCCGTGCTGGCGGTCTCGTACACGTCAGCGTCCAGGCGTTGAAAATCCCACCCGCCGGGACGATGGGCCACCTCGATCGTCAATTTATAGAACGTCACCTCGTTCTCGACCAACGGCCCCTCGCCGCTGACGTTGAGACACTTCACCGACCGCGGCGGGTAGCCGAGGAACGTGGCGCTATTCAGTTTGCCGCGGTACAGGGCGGCGGTCGCCTCGCTGTAGGCGGCGACGTTGCCTTCGATCGTCAAAACCCCGTCGTAGACCTCCGTCTCCGGCAGCGTCGTCGGCGGCAGGCCGGCGGACGTGAGGATCGCGTCGCCGTTCCGGTCCTTATCGCGGGCGACGGCGCGTCCCTGCCCTCGGCTCGTCCACTTGAACGGCCGGGCGAGGGGGTTGTCCTCCCGCTCGTCCTCATCGAACGGCTCGTTGTTCCAGTTCAACGTGATCGGGAACGTCCGGTACTCCGCCCGGGTCATCAACTGCGTTAGGTCCACGTCCCGCAGCAGCATGTTATTGCTGATCGGGGAAAAACTCCCGATGGGGAACGCGACGAAGATGGCCGACAGAATTTCCGCGACGGTCTCCCCGGCGTCGGCCTTGACGTGCCGCTCTTCGGTGTAGGTTTGCGCGACGCGGCCGTTGTCCTCCAGTTTGGCCGAATACTTGCCGTCCTTCGGCAGTTTGATCGTGATCGCCATTGGTGGCCGGCGGGGGAATCGAGGGTTCCGCCCTATTATCGCCGCCGAAAAGCCGCCGCGCCAGAGGGGTTATACAAAAGCCCCGCCCGGCTCTCCGGGCGGGGCTCGGTTTGGCACCCGTGGGTGTCAGTCGGGGTCGTCGCCGCTGCTACTCTTCCTCGTCGTTGAACACCTTCGGCGGGCCAAACCGTTCGACAGCGTCTCTCACTTCTTCGGCGAGCCGTTCCGACGGGTCCGGGGCCTCCAGCGTGGTCCCGATGCCGAACAGGGAGACGCCGAAGCCTCCGTCCTCCATCGGGCCTTCCAGCTTCGGCAGGTCGGGCCTGACGGGGTTTGGCCTTGTCACCACCATGCACATCCCCTCTCCTGGGCTCCACCGCTCGAACGTAACCGCCATGTCGGCCTTGAGCCCGGCGAAGATGGCGTCCATCAGCGGACGCTCCGGCAGTTTGGTCCCGGTCTCCGCGGCGGCCTGCATGACCACCTCGTCGGCCGCCCCGTTCCGCCGGGCTTCGGACAGGAGCGTCGTCATGCCGGCCACAACGGCTTGAACCTGCCGTTCGGACATCGTGTCGAACGCGGCCTTCGCCCCGCTCGCGCCGCCGCCTTGCATCGCCCGGGCCAGCAGCATGGCCGACTCCTCCATCGCGTCGGCGAACAGCGCCATGAGCTGGTCTGACTCCGCTACCATGCGCTGCTGGTAGCGGAAGCGATCGCCGGGGTCGTCTAGGTCGAGTTCGTCGTGGGCGGGCATGGCCGGTAGCGAGAGGGGACGGGGCGGGCAGTGTACCGCCCCGTCAATCGTCGGTGTCCATGAGCCGGGCTTGGCGGACGCCGTTGCGGTCGCTCCTGAGTTCGTCGTACCGGGACATGAACACCCCCCAACGGCCGTAGCCCTTAGTGAGCGTCATACAGGTCTCGATGTCGTAGAGAATGGCGTCGAACAACTTCAACCCGGCGTCCTTCAGGTGCTGGTGGTGCTTGGCCGAGCGCTTCCCGCCGACGACGGGGTTCACGTCGTCCAGCGCCTCCACCATGCCCGACGGCATCCGGTCGTAGATGAGTTCCCGAGTGACCCCGGCCAGCACCCGCCACTTCCGGGCGTCATTGATGCTGCCCGGCCAGTCCCAATCTTTCAGACGGAAGACGCCTTCGTAGAACCAATCGGGGATGCGCTTCTGCCAGGGGCGCTCCTCAGGCGAGAGGAGTTCCATAATGAGGCGGCGGAGCGTGTCGTTCGGCCGCTCGCGCTCGAAGCCCGTCGCCTCGTCAACCAGCGCCACGACGCCCACCTCGGAGAGCCCGCGATTGAGCCGTCTGGCGACCTCCAGCATCGGCCGGTGACGCTCCTGGAGGAGCCCGTCGATCGCCGCGTCAATGATGGCCGAACACATCCGCGGGAGGATGACGGCCGGGTAGCCGTGGGCGAGGCCACCGCCCTGACCGTGGTGAAACTTGACGACTTTCGGCACCACCAGCAAACCGCTATCCCGATAGGGCGAGAGCGTCTTTGAGTTCAGGAATCGGGTGAGTTGGGCACCACCGGACTTGCCGCTGAACCCGAACCCGCGGGCGAGCCCGCGGCCCACGAACACGCGAGTGCGATCCGGGTCGTCCAAGACGGCGCAGGGCCAACTCACGTTGCCGATCGGGGCGGAGCCGCGGTGAGTCGAACGCGGGGCAGAGAGGGCAGACATCGGATGAATCCATCCTGAGGGTGAGGAACCGGACCGTTCACGGCCGCCCGGCGAGGCCGCTACTCGCCGGGGCTAGAAGACGTTGAAGTGCCGCACGCCCACGCGGCGGCGAATGCCGATAACCATCACGTTCTCTTTCGTTCGGGGCCGGGCCTCCGGGTCGCCGTGACCCGAAAGAGAGAAAGCCGCGGCGACCCAGAGGAGCGGGGTAGCGAACCCCTCCCGTCCGCCCATTGTCCTCGGCCGCGTACACTATCAAAACAGAAAACGCGCGATTCCACGAAAACGCGACAATTCGCTGCCCCGCATGGGCGAAACACCGATGAACGGATATGCGATTTAGTGTACAGGAATCGGGCTCTATCGGGGGTGAGTGCGGGCGAGTCGGAGACGGGCGCCTCACCCGGACCTGTTCCGGCCCGGGTGAGGCGGAAGCGCGTCAGCGGGGGATCGCCCGCAATCGGCGAGCCTCGGTCAGTCCGGCCGCGATCAACGACGGGTCGTAGACCGGCTCGCCGTTCTGCCGGTCGGCCGGGATCAGGGCGTCCAACAGCACTCGGGGCACGCCCAGCACGCGGCACAGTTCCGAGGCGGTCCAGAACTCCGTCGTGCCGTTGAGCGGCGACTTGTCGTAGGACTGCGGGACGACCCGGCCCCACGCGGCGTCGGCTTCGTCCCACGCCCGTTGCTCGGCGTGCCAGCGGGCGGCCCGCTGTACGAACGGGTGCGGAACGGCCGTCGTGACGGTGGCGTTTTCAGAATCTTGCTCCGCAACCTTGCGGGGCAGAACGGTGGCGGCTACGCTCATCGCGTATCTCCGAAAGGGGTCATTCGGCCCGCGTCCCTCGGTCGCCAAACCTTGGGGGGACGCGGGCCGTGTCGTGCGCCGACGCGAAAATGCGAGCGGCAGCCGGAGTGTACCGACAGCCGGTACAACCGCAACCACGGATGTCACATTTCCGATGTTCGCCGGTTCAGTGGTCCGGCATCATCTCCGGCACGGTGCAGCCGAGCGCCGCGGCGAGGTTCGGCAGAACGTCAAGGTGCGGGGCGGCCTCCGCCCTCTCCCACCTGTGCATCGTGTTCCGCGTCGTGCCGACCCGGTTGGCGACATCGACGGCGCTCAACCCCGCCTCAATACGGATCGCTTTGATACGGCGCCCGAACCGCACCCGGTAGCTGGGTTCGTCTGCGGCGGAGGCGTCGTCGGGCACGCGGAGGGGCGGGTGGCGGGGGCGGAACGGAGCGCACGGTAACCCGTACGACTACAGGCCGTCAGCGGTTCACAGGTTCAGCGGTCCCGTGAACCGTTGGCGCGGTGCGTTCGTTTGGCGACTCTTGCCCTCCCGTCCCGCCAAACTCGGAGCCTCCGATGGTTGCCGCCTTGCTACTCACCGTCGCCGCTTTCCAAGAACCAACCTCAAGCGAAACGATCAACGCCCGCGCCGCCGCAGTGCTTGAACGCACGGCAGAGGCAATCCCGAAGGCGGAAGCTTGGGCGAAGAACCGGGACGAGGTCTACCAGCGGGTGCGGCGGGGCCGGATCAACGCCCGGCTGACCAACACCACCCAGAGAGGCGGGCGGGTGTATTACCCGAGCCGCGACGCAAAGGAAGAGGCCGTCGAGAAGGCGAAGGCCGCAGCCGATGCGGCAGAGGCCCGCGTGGAGGCTCTGAAATCTGGGGAGGCGTTCGACTTCGGCGAGTTCTACGGCCAGCCGGGCGAGTTCGGCCGGCTCCGCGGGAAGCACTTTACGGCCCGGCAGGTGATACCGGGCGAGGGAGTGTTGGCTGAAATCGGAGTCCCGACGGTCGAGTATCGAGCCGGAATACCGATTGAGGGAACCACCGAGACCGACGTGATGATTGTCGGCCTGCCGGAGTCGATGGTCGTCGCTGACGGCAAGATGGTGGACACGGACTTAGTGTTCGAGGCCGGCGGCGTCTACACCTACGAAACGCTCGTCGGCGCCTCCCGCACGGTGCCGAAGATTCGCCCGATTGACGCCGATCCGATCATTGAGAAGGCGAAGGAACTCGCCGAAAGCCGGTAGCCGGGCTATTGAGAAGTTATCCGAACGTTCAACGAAGGCAGAACGATGGCTAGAGACACTTCACGCGGCTTCGGCATGGGCGTCGGGCTGGTGCTTGGCCTTTTGGCGGTCGCCGGCGTCGCACTGGCGATCCTGTGCGGCGGCTGCATACTCGCCGGAAGCGGAACCGCGGCAGTATTCGGCGACGCCTACCAAAAGGCTCAACAGGACATCGAACAGAAGCGTCTTGAGCGGGAACAGCGCGAACAGGCGGACCCTGTTCGCGAGTGAGGGCCGGGCGCCGCCGGATCAATTGATGCCGCGCCCGGCCGTTACGGGTTGCAGCCGAGCGACACCCTTTGCGGTTTCCTGTTGGGCCTTCAATTGCTCCCGTTCCCGCTGATCCATCCGGGCGAGAATCTGGGCCATCTTGCCGGTATTCTTGCCGACATCGTTCCCGGCCCCGCCTCGCATCCGGTTGCTGATCGCCGCAAACGCTTCTTGGGTGCCGCGTTCAAGGCTTCCGACATTGCGGTCCGTCCCCGAACTCGACTTACCGTCAGGCGAGCCCATCGAGTTCTCGCCGAGTTTCAACGCATCTCGCTCGACCCCCGCCAGTCCCGCCCGTGCGGCGTCGACCTTCTCCTGCATGTCCGCGAAGAAGTCCCGGACACCCTCGCCGGGCTTCACGCTGGCCATTGCGTCGGCCAAGCCGCGGACCTTCCCGGTGGTCGCGTCAATCTCATCGGCGATCCGCCCTAAGAAGCCGCTGTAACTCGCCTCCACTCCGGGGATGACGTTCGCGGCCATCGCGGTCGCCATCGCCATCGAATCCAGCGACCGCACGACCGACGCCATCGCGTCCCCGGCCGTTGCTCCCATCCGCAGGAACGCAACACCAACGGTCTGGACGGTGTCGATCGTCGTTCCGAGCGCAGCTCCGACCCAGCCGACCGCTCTGGTGACGATCGAGCCCCACTCGAACCCCTCCCCCGCAGCGCTCCGCCAGCCCACGGCGTATTCCTTCAACACCTCGGCGCCCGCGGAGATGTAGTGGGTGATCTCCTGTAGGAGCCCGGAGATGTTGAACGCGGCCGTGACCCCCTCGAACGCTTCACGAAATCCGTCCCGGAAGTTGGAGGTGAGGGTCGACCACATGCCGGCCAGCGTTTTCGACTGGGCGACCATGCCGCCGGCGAAGATTCCGCCCGCCTTGGTGGTTGATTCGAGAGCCTTCTGAAACTCCACGAACCCGACCTTACCCTCGGACACCATCTTGCGGATGTCGCCCTCCGCGACGTTCATCGTGGACGCCAACGCCTTCGTGATGGGGATGCCGCGCTCCAACAACCGGTTCAGAATCTCGCCCTCGACGCGGCCGGTACTGCCGACTCGGCCGTAGATGTCGACCAGATCGCGCAACGGCTTGCCGGTGCCGGCGGCGATGTCCCCCAAGACCGCCAGGTCGCCGCCGAGGGCGTCGGTCGTCCGCCCGTAGGCCAACAATTTCCGGCCTGCCTCCTGCACGTCGACCGTATCGAACGGCGTCGTCGCTGCGAACTGGGCGAGTTCCTCCATCGTCGCCCGCGCGGCCTCGGCGGAGCCCGTCAGGGTGGTGAACGCGACACGGGCGGTCTCCGCTTCGGCGGACAGTTTTACGCCCCACCCGACAGCGGCTCCCACCCCGGCGATGCCAGCTAAGCCACCAGCCACGCTGCCGATAGCCAAGCCCAGAGGTCCGAAGGCCCCAGAGACTAAAGAGGCGATCCCGGCCCGCAGGCTCCGAAGCAGAATGACTTCCCGAACTACCGCTCCGAGTGCCCGCTTTGCCTTGCCCGCGATCCCAATCACCGCACGGAGGCTCCGATAGAGCCCGTACGCCGCTCCGGCCGCGGCCAGCGCTCCGACCACCTGCTTGACCGACGGCAGCATGGACCGGAACGACCGCCCGGACCGCCGGGCCGCGTCGCCGGCTTGATCGACGGCCCCGGACGCCCGGGTCGCGGACGCGGCGACCGGCTGGGCGTCGCCGTAGACCTGTTGAAACGCTGCGGCCAGAGAACTCGCCCCGCGGGCCGCACGAACGAACTGGACGGCCCGGATCGCCTCTTTGGCGAGCGTGACCCCGCCGCTGACGGCCCCGGCTGCGAGGCCGATGTCGCCCATGACCCGGCGGAGCGTCCCCATTGCGCCCGCGGACTGGTCGGCCTCTCCGTTCGCCGCGGCGATCGTCCGTTGAAGCTGGTTCATCGGGACGATCGCCGCGTTCGCCGCCGCCGCGGCGTCCTCCCCGGCCTTTCCGCCGTAGTCCGCGTTGTTGACGCTCGCCGTCGCGTTACTGACTGCGGAATTGAAGTTCTCCGTGGCGACGACGGCGTTGTTCAGCCCGGCCTCGTAGCCGGCCGTCTGCGACTCGATGGCGACGATCAGGCGGCCGATCTGCACGGGGTCGTCAGCGGGCGGGGTTGAGGCGGGAGCCGGTCCGGCGGGCGAACGCGGCGTGGTCGAAGTCTTTCGGGTCGTCGGAGTCGGGGGCCTCCTTCGGCGGGTCCGACACGGCCGGCAGGCGGAAGTACTCGGGAGACATCTCGCCGCCCCCCAACACCTCCCCGAGCCTTGCGAGGCCAAAAGCAATCCGATTGTCTTGGCGGCGGTCGGGGAGCCCGCAAACGGCGTCGTAGGCCCGCCATTCGGCCGCCTGACGGGGGGTCAGTTCGTCGGCGACGTTGTCGACATCCAGCCGGCCCGCCGCCAACGCCAGTCGCATCAGGAACCTCCGTCTTCCGTCTTCTCGGAGTTTCCCGCCAGTTCCTCAACGTCGGCCTCGGACAGCCCGCAGACCTTCGACGCGGCCTCGAACATCGCGGCGACGTAGGCGGCGTCCATCTCCAGCAGTCGCGGTACGTCGTCCACGGTGAACAGCGGCTTGCCCTCGTCGTTCACCGCGTAGGCGACGACGTAGCGGGCGCGGACCTCGGGCTTGCGGGACTCGCGGACGCGCCCCTTGGCGTCCACGAACGACTTCTGGAGCGCGACGAGCTTGCGTTCGCTCTGCCCGCGAAACCGTACAGTGCGGCCGTTGGGGAGGGTGGCCGTCGCCTCGGTCGGGCCGGCGGAGGCGAACAGGTCGTCGGCGGAGTTGAGCGTCTTCGATTCGGCCATCGGGCGGCTTGGTTGGAGATTCGGGGCGGGAGGTCGATTACTCGTCTTCGTCGGACGCGTCGTCGTCCGCCTCGGGCGGCTCCGCGTCGGTCGGCACGCCCGCCGACAGCAGCCGACCGAGCATCTTGTCCTTGGTCATCTGGGCCGGCAGGTGGACGCCGTGTTCGTTGCCGATCGCCCGCAGTTCGTCCTTGGTTCGCCCGGCCAAGGCGCCGGCCCGATCCTTCGCGGGGTCCCCGGTCGCGTTGCCGCCGGCGATGGCGAGCAGCGGGTTCTTCACCTCTTTGGCGTGCTTCAGCACCTTCCGCTTCGCCTCGTCGTCGGACGGGTCGATGCCGCACGCTTCCCACGCCTCGTCATCCTTCGGACGGAGGATGCCGTCGTGGACCAATAGCGGCAGCCCCTTCCGGTCGACCTTCAGCGGCTCGAAGACGAACCCGGGCTTGCACTCTTTTTTGATGGAGACCGGGGTCTTATAGTCGTTGCCGTCCGCCTCCGCCTTCCGCATCTTCTCGACGGAGAACTCGGGGTTCTTGTAGGCGACGGTGGTCGGGATCAGCAGTTCAAATTGCATCGCGGTCTCTGGGCGGTTAGGGGTTGCCGGGGTCGGGCGATTAGGCCCCGAAGGTCGCGGCCGTCAGCACGGCCGGCTCTTTCTGCTTGATGGTGAAGGACGACTTCACGCCGTCGTTCATGGCGATCGTCAGCGAGGCCCCGATCGACGTGGCGGTGAACGCCAGCGAGGTCGCCCCGGCGTTGGACAGATCCGGGTCGCCGTCGCCGAGCGTGATGCTGCCCTCTCGCTCGAAGTGGATCAGCGGGTCGGCATCCAACAACAGGGCGTGGGCGGCGAGCCGGGAGTCGAAGAACAGTTCGCCGGTGATATCGCCGGGCGTGACGTAGCCGGTCGGCTGCTCCTCCATGCCGGTGCCCGTCTGATCCAGCGTCCGGCCCTCGAACATCTCGGGCTCGTTCTCCGCGATCTCCGCACTGACGATCTGGCCGACGGGCGTCGAAACGCTGGAGATGTCGATAGAGAGGACGGCGCCTTTGCCGGGAATCTTCATGGGTTCAAGCGGGTGCGTGTTGGAGGAAATACCGGCAGGTCACGCCGGGGCTCGGGTCGTCCACGGGGTACCGGGCGGACAGCGGCGGGGACTCGTCCCGCCCGGTCGGGTTCACGGCCAGCAGGCGGCGCCCGCCGACGGTCTCAATGCGTTCCAAGGCTTCGACAGCCGCCTGCACGTCGTCCGCCAGCGCGTCCGCCACGGCGTCGGTCTCCGCCCGGCAGACCAATTCCGCGTTCGCGGGAACCAGCGACCGGTCGTCCCCGCCGAGCGTCCCGTACGTCTGCTCGTTCAGAAACACGGCGACGTGCGGCTTCAGCAGCCCGGAGCGGGGCTCGCCCACGACCACCGGGACGGAGAGGTCGGATTCGAGCCGGGCGGCGAGGGCGACGCGGAAACTCATCGTCCGACCCCCAGCACGCCCGCGGCGGTGCGTTCGGCGACTTGCGCGGCCCGGGAGTCGGCGGCGCGGATCGCGGCCGGCACGGAGCCGTTCGGGGTCACGGAGCCGGTGCCCCGCTCGCCCGGCCGGTCGAACAGCGAGAACTTCCCGCCGACCGCCTTCCGCGTCCGGTCCCGCGTGCCCAGCAGTCCCGGCACGGCGCCGGGGGACTTCGTGTTCGTGCCGACGTTCACCCCCGCGCGGGCGGACGGTTCGCCGTTCGGGCCGACGCCGGAGGTAAAGCCCACGGACGCGGCGGTGCGACCGGACCGCTTCGGTACGGCCCCGCGAATCGCCCCGGCGTAGACCGCGGCGGCGGAGTTCACGGCCAACGCGGCGGCGGGGCGACCCTTCGCGGCCATACGGGCGAACGCCCGGGTGAGGCGGGCGACGCCTTCCACGCGAACGCTCATCGGGTCACCTCCCGCCAGCCGCGGAACCGCACGTCGTACACGTCCCGAAACACTCCCGGCGACGGCGGGCTCTCCAGCCTCTCGCACCGATAGCAGGCGACGCCCGGGAACGCGGACGGCTCCCACCCCTGAAGGGCGGTGACGATGTCGTTCGACGCAACCCGCAGCTTCGCCAGCGTGTCGGCGTCGGCCGGCTCCGCTTGGGCGTGGAAAGCCACCGCGACGGCGTACTCCGCGGCGGAGTTATCCCGGCGTTCCAGTTCCGCCACGGAGCCCGCGGGGGCCACGTCGCAGACCGGGCTCGCCAGTTCCTCCCGCCGACGCACGCACTCCTGTTCCCGCCGCACGGCGACGGCGAGATCGTCCCTCGCCCCGATCGGCAGCGTCTCCCGCAACAGCACGCTCACGGCGTCCGCGAGGGCGCCGTCGGTGACGGGGTCGTACTTCTGCGGGGGCGGCCCGAGCAGGTCGTCCAGCGGCTCGGCGGGGCCGACGCGGACGCAGTTCGCGGACCCGCTCGTCCCGATCGCCAGCGGGCGCCACGCCGGGCGCTCGCCGTAGCCGCTCACGCGGTACTCGCCGCCCGGCAGGGCCAGCCGGTCGCCGCTGCGGAGCGGGGCCGGCGGGGCGCAGGACAGCCAGACCCCGGACACCGCCTCCCGGATCGCCGGCCCGGCCAGTTCGGCCACGTCGGCCTTGTGGTCCGTGACCGCCGCCGGCATCGCGGCGTACAGAACCTCCCCGTCGCGGTACACCGGCACCACGGACGACCCGGCCCCGGCGAGCAGGTACGGGACGGCCGCGGTCAGGTACGACCCGGACGGCGCGAGCGGCGGGGGGACCGTCAGCGGCATTAGGCCAGCAGGCCCGTCAGGAGCTGGCCGGCGGCGCCGTAGACGATGTCCTCGCTCGAATCCATCCGGTTGCGGATGATGTCGCTGCGGCGGGCCTCGTCCCGGTACTCCTCGAACACGCCGCCGATCTGGCTGCCGTCGGCGCCCCAGTGGAAGGTCCGCATGAATTGCGGCTTGCGGGTGTCCGGCCCGTCGTAACGGACGAACAGCAGGGCGGTCGCCCGCGGCCACATCGACTCGATAGAGGCCTCCTCGGCCATGTTCGCCCCGTTCGTCACGCTGTTGGCGACGATGATTTCGTCCAAGCCGAGGGCTTGGGCGATCACCTGCGGCTGCAACGCGGCCTTCGACGGGTCCGTGTAGCCGCTGTACTTGATGCGGTCGATAACGGCGTCCAGGCCGACCAGCACCTCGAACGCCTCCCAGTCGAGAACCATCGCGTTCGGAGCCCGGCCGACGCGGTTGCGGACGGCCTTGCGGGCGGCGTGAACCAGCGTGAACGGGTCGGACGTGCCGGTCGACCACGCGCCGCCGTTGCTCCCCGCGGCCGTCTGCTGGCCGGCGGCGAGCCCGGTCGCGGCGGTGATAACCCGTCGTTCGTGGCCCCGCATGACGGCGTCGCGGCACCGCTCGGCGGCCAGCAGTTCGGAGTCGAACCGGGAGGCGTGGGCGCGGGCGAGGCGGTCGTCAACCCGCTCCTCGATTCCGTGCTCCTTCGTGACGTAGGAGGCCTGTTCGACCTTGCCGTCCGTCCGCGGGTAGTTCCCGTCCGGAGCCCGGCGGGTGTCGTACTCCCGCAACATGCTCTCGATGGGGACCACGTCGTAGACGCCGTTGACCTCGCCCACTTCAAGGGCGGGGGCGATCTTCAAGCCGACGAAACCGGCCCGGTCCGCGGCGAGGTCGAACTCTTCCAGGGCGTCGCGGATGTCCTGGCGCGGCAGGGCGTACTCGCCGCTCGGGGTCGTAGCCATGATTTATTCCTTAGCGGAGAGTTGAAGAGAGGGAGGATTAGGCTTGGTCGGCGAGATAGCCGGGCAGCACTTCGACGTACTGGCCGTCCGCGGTGGCGGCGGTCAGGGCGGTCCCGTAAGTGCCCGCGGCGTTGTCGGTCACGATCTTGCCGCCGGCGGCCGGCTTCACGCGGTCGCCGACGGCGATGGCGGCGCTAGCGATGAGGATCTCGGTCCCGGGCGCGTTCGGGAGCCGGACCGCGACCGCTTCGCCCGAGGCGTCGCAGCCGACGTTCACGCTGCCGATCGGGGTCTCGCCGGCCCCGCAGACGCTCACCGTCGCGGCGCCCGTGTCGGTCGAAACTAGGCTGTATTTCGGGATCGCCCCGCTGCTGGTGAAGGTCCGCGCCGGACCCTCGATCTTCGTCGGTTGCAGGTACATCTATTCGCTCCGGTGGAGAGTGGGTCGGGAGGGGATTAGCGGGAGAACGTCCCGCCCTCGGCCCGAAACCGGGCGTGCAGGTCGGGGTTGGTCTTGACGGCCTTCTGAACGGCCTTGTGACGCGGCATGCCGGCCTTCTCGTAGCCGGCGACGATCTCGTTCAGTTCCGCGGCGGCGTCGCCGGTCTCCGTGGACGCCTTCCCGTCGCCGGGGCCGTCGGGCACGCCGTCGGTGCCGCCGGCGGCCTTGGCCCGCTCGGCGGCCTTGTCGGCCTCAGCCTGCGCCCGGGCGTCCGCGTCGGCCTTCTCGGCGTCCGCCTTCGCGGCGGCGGCCTTCAGTTCGTTCGCCTCGGCGACGACCTCCTCCGCTCGCCGCTCGGCGGCGGCGCGGGCCTCGTTGGCGATGCCGACGCGAGCCTGAAGTTCCTCGCACCACGCGGCGCCGACGGCCTCGGCGGTCGCGTCTTTGTCGAGTTGGGCGGCGAGGAACGCGGTGTCGTCGGCGTTCGCCTTGTCGAGACCGGGGCACGCGGCCACGGCCTCCTTGAAAGTCGCAGCGGACATTCGCTTTTCCCTGTTGCGGGTCGGTTGAGAAGTGGCCCGCAGGGGGCCGGAAAGGGCGGAGAGTTCCGCGATCACGTCGTCCAGCGGCTTCACGCCGTCGTGCAGCTTCAAGGCGGCGGCTTCCGTCGCCTTCCACATGCGGCCGATGCAAACCGCGTCCGCTTCGGCGGCGGTCAGCCCGCGGGCGGACATCACGACTTCCCGAAATGCGGCGTGAGCCTGATCGACCAGTTCCTGCCGGACCGCGACCTGCTCGTCGGTGATTCGGTCGCCGGGCACTCCGGCGCCTTTGAGCGGCGTCGACCGGACCACGATCGGTTTTACCCCGGCATTCTCGGCGGCCCGAGACACGTCCATTAGGACGGCGTACGCGCCGATGCTGCCGACTTCCGCCAGTGGTTCGTTGACGTAGATGCGGTCGCAGGCGCAGGCCAGCCAGTAGCCGCCGGAGGCCGCCATGTCCTCGACGTAGGCCACCGTGGGCTTCTTCGCCGCCAACGCCTTCACATCGGCGGCGAGGTCCGCCATCCCGGCGACCGTGCCGCCCGGGGAGTCGATCTTCAACACGACCGCGGAGACCGAATCGTCGGACGCCGCCTGCCGGACCGACTTCCGGAGGTCCGTGGTGCCGGCGGTCATGCTGCCGCCGCGCTTCGTCATCAGCCCCTCAGCGGTCAACACCCGAACCGATCCGACGGTCTGCGGTTCCGCGGAGCCGCCTAAACCGCCGAACGCCGCGACGTGCGACGCGAGGCCGACGGACGACAGATAGGCGACACGTTGCTGAAGGTGCGAATCGTCGCAGGCCCAGACGCCGAACAGGTCGTCCAGCCGGATGCCGGTGGCGACCGCGGGCGACGGGTCGATCAGCGGGGCGTCAGGCATCGACGGCCTCCAAATCTTCAATGAGGGTCGGAGCGGCCTGCGTCACCGGCTTCACGGCGTTGCCGATCGTCAGGCAGTCCCGCCACGTCACCCCGGCGCCGGGAAACTCGTCGTTGATCGCCGCGGCCTTCGCGCAGGCGAGGCGGATGACGTAGCCGCTGTCGTCCACGCACTCCCGGCTGACGACGTTCCAATCCTGCCCCCGCCGGCTCTGAATCCGCCGCGGGCTCTGGAGCAACCGGCTCTGCTGAAGGTCGTCCGCCTGGGCGTCCTTCAACGGCTCAATATAGGACCACCCGGGGGCGTGAAAGGCGTGCCGGTACGGGTCCAGCTTGGGCTTGCGGGCGAGCCCGTTGACAATCGGGTTCGTCTCGATGGTTCGCCGGACGAACCAGGCGTAGACCGGGTCGTACAACCCGCGGACGATCCACTGTTGAAGCTCCGCGAACTTCAATCGGGCCTGGTCGATGGCCCCCCGCCACCCGCTAAAGTTCGTGCGGGACGGGTCCAGAAGCAGAACGTGAACGGGGAGGTGCAGGTTGACCGCGATGACGGTCAACAGCAGGAGCGTATGCTCAAAGTGCTGGGAGCCCGGGACGTTCGCTCCGAAGGCGCTGATCTTCTCGCCTGGGGCGCCGACCACGTCCAAGCCGGCGGCGAGCCCTTCAATGGCCTGCGTGTAACCCTCCCGGGTCTCCATCGCCTGCGCGACGGAACCGATCGGGGCGGGCTGATAGTCGGGCGAGTCCGCGGGGCGTTCCCGCAGGATCGCCACCATCGACGCCATCTGAGCTTTCACCAACGCCGCGAATTGCAGGTCCGCGTGCTGGTCGATGGTGTCCATGACCGGGGCCAACGCCGTGACGCCCCGCGTCTGGCTCAACCGGCCGGGCAGGTACATATGCAGAACGTTCCGGCGACCGTTCTCGTCTCGGGCCTTCACCGGCGTCGTGTCGCCGACCAGACGCAGCGCCCGGGACGGATGCAACTCTTCCTTCGTGAACCAATACTCTTCGTGCCGCCGGTTCGGCCCCAGCAGGACGCCGTGAACGACCGGCTTCGTGGTGTTCGACGGCGTGCGGGCGCGGTGGGCCTCCAAACTCTGAACGGTCCCGTCCCGCCGCGGCAGGTGGAACGAATCGCCGACGAAGATGGCGTCCGCGAGCGCGAAGCGGGCTTTCTGCGTGAAGTCGTGCTCGCCCGCCGCGTCGCTGCGGTCCGGGTCGAGCGACCAAGCTTCCCACTCGTCCTTCAGCGCCCGATCGAGATCGGCGTCGCCGGTGTCGGGATCAAGATTAAACCCGCCTTGGATAACGTTTGTGACGAGCCGACCGACGCCCTGCCCGACCAACCCGTCCTCACGCTGGATCTGCCGCCCCCGCTCGATCAACCGCAGATAGTCGCGGTCGCTGCGGTAGTGGTAGTCCGCAGAGGCCCCGGTCGGGGCGATGTCGTAGCCGCCGGAATGAAACCGGGAAACCTGAGCGGCCCGGTAGTCGGCCCGGCCGTGCGAACCCTTCCACTCCGCCCGGAGGGCGTTGAACGATTCAGTGAACGTGGCGGGCTTCCGCTTCACCGTCGGCACCCCGACAGGTCCGCGGCGAACGACCGGCCGATGCGGCCGGACGCGGCGTTCTGGGCGGCGAGCCACTGCTGGGCGCGGGCGAGTTCGTCCCGCACCCCCTTGGCGTCCCACGTTGTATTAAGACCGTCGGTGCCCCCGCTGGCCGGACGCAGGCCGATCAGACGGCGGCAGGCCGTGATGAACGCCGTCGCCATGACGACGCTACCCGCCTCCTCGTAGGCGGCGTTGGCGTCGTAGGCGGCGAGAACTTCCGCGGGGTCCATGCCCCCACATTCGCCGACGACCCTATATGTACCTAGATGTCCCGAACTGAACCGGCTAGTTCAGGCGGTTCAGGCGGTACGGGGCGGGTTAGGCCTTCGCCGCTTCCATGTTCTCCAACAGCCACCGCATGCAGTCCGGCTTGGACTGCACCGGGTCGCCGTTGGCGAGTTGGGCGTTGGACCGAAGCAGCCCGGCGTGCATCTCGGTCACGACGCGGGACTGGCCGATAGTCAACCGGTTCGCGTTGAAGTTGCTCACGCCGCGGGAGACGTATCCCATCCCGGCCGGGTTCGCCAGCGGGATTTTGATGGTGATCGTCTGCACGTCGCCGATCGGGGCGGGTTCGGCTTCGACGGCCGGCTCCGGCGTGTCCATCTCCGCCGGGATCGGGGCGCCGCCGTCTTCGGGCAGACGGCCTGGCTCGCCTTCGGGCTCCGGGGAGACCGGGGCGACGGTCTCGGGCTCCGCATCGACCTTCTCCGGGTCGAACTCCGGCGGGATCGGAGCCCCGCCGTTCTCCGGCTCTTTATTGCCGGCGTCTTCGGGAGCGTCGTCGGCCTTCGCGGACACGCCGGCGTCTCGGAGGTCCTGAATCATCACAGACTTCTTCCGGCGGTCCTTGCCGTCAATGCCGTGCTTGTCCAACAACGCCTTCAGTTCGTCGCTGTTGAGGGAGTCGAGGCCGTCGGTCTTCATGGTCTTATTTTAGCGCGGGGTTAAACAGGGCGGAACGAGAAATCAGCGGCGACGCTGGGCGAAAAACGGCTTATTTCTCCCGGCGGTCAGGCCGGGGGCGGCGACCCGGATCGGCTGCGGGGCGGGCGGGCGCACGATCGGGGGCGCCGGGGCGTCAGTGGGACGGCGGCACCCGGCGACGCTGGCCGCGATCGCGCAGCCCACGGCCGTATCGAGCCAGTGGTCCTCCCGCTTCGGCTTCAGCTTGTAGACGTTCACCGTCGACCCGCGGGCCGTCGTCGGGACCGGCTGTTGGGACGTGAGGTGCGCCGCGTAGACCGCGTGCCTGTGCCCCCGGCCGCCGTACAGTTCCCAGCCCCCAGGCGTCCCGGGCGACGCGGCGAACCGGGCCTGCACGAAGTCCTTCCAGTAGTTCGCGTCGAAATAAATTCGCCGCAGGCCGTGCGGCGGGTTCCGCGGTTCGTACCACCGGGCCGCCGTCGGGGCGGGCCACGCCCGAACCACGCTGCCCGGCTTGTTCTTGCCGCCCAGCGTCTCGCCGGGGGACAGGGGGATGCCGTGGGCCGCGAACACGCGGGAGGCGTACGGCGACCGCCTGACCGCCGACGCGACCAGTTCCGGCTTATACCCGGAGTCGATCAGCCCGGTGGCGTCGTACTCCATGCCGCCCGCGGTCGCCCACCGGCGACCGCACAGTTTTTCGAGCAGATCGGCAATTCCCGCCGTCAGCGCTCCCTCGATCGTCTCCGATTCGTACTCCGTGGACAGAGTCCGCCGGGCGCTGCGGAGCGTGAACGAGTCGTTCGGTTGTTCAGGGAAGACGCCGTAGTCGATCGGGCCGCCGGAGAAGTCCTCCGCGACTGCGGCGACCGTCCAGTACAGCAGCGAATCGTGAACGTCGATGTGAAACACGACGTGCGACGCCGACTCCGGCACCACGCCCCGCCCCTCCGGACTAACTTTCTTGGCGATATCCTCCGAGGACAGGGCCGCCACGCCGGCCGCGGCCTCCCGCTTCGGATTGTTCTGGCACTCGCTGTCGAACACGTCCTCGCCGTCGTCCACAAGGATGTTCATGGCGTGTTGAATTGCCGACACCTCGCTCGCCTCTAGCGGGATGTGCTCCCATGCGACGGCCGCTCCGGCGTCCATTGCGGCCCGGTTCGCCTCGTAGTACGCCGTCGACTCCCGAACGGCCCGGTCGCGGTCGCCCGGCGTATCGCGGTCGTACGATTGTCGAATCTTCGCGTACTCGCCGAGCCAATGGGTTTCCAGGGCCGTCGGCATTGAGACCATCATCGACACCCGCTCCGTTTCCCATTCCGGGTGCTTCTCGGGGTCGCCGAGCGTCTGCGGCACGTCGCCCTCCGCAATCGCCGTCGCGTTCATCACCGCGGCGACCTGCCGACCGTGGCCTCCGAGTCGGAGGACCGACTTGCGGATCACGTTCAACCGTTTTTCAACCTGCGTCGGCGACGCCGCGGACTCGTCCGTCTGCGGGTCGTCAATGACGACGTAGTCCGGACGGGCCTGCGTGCCGTCCGCTCGCTTGTACCGCATGCCGCGGCTCGCCGACAGAAGACCCTTCGTGCGGATGATCGCGCCGGACGCCGGGCTACGAACCACTCGGTCCATATTGTTCTTCGCCGACGGATCGCCCCACCCCTCCGGCACGAAAATCGTCGGCAGCACGACCGTGTCCGCCGTCCACTCGATATGCGTCAGCACCCCGCCCTGAGTCTGGCTCGCCGCCCTCTGCGGCTTGCCCTCCAGCGCCCGAATCGCGTGGCAGACCTCGGGGAAGTCTTCGTAGAGCAGGTCGTTCTCCTGTAATTCCACCTTGATGCTGTCGATCGCCTCCTCCGCGTCGTCCTTCGACGCCCCGAAGAACACCCCGTAGCGGCGGTGGCCGTAGAGCGCCGCGAACAGTTCGCTGTTCTCCCCGATGGTCGATTTCACGAACCCGCGGGGCATCAGGTTCAGGAACCGGCCGCCGCGGAGGATGCAGTGTTCGATGCGGGAGATGGCCCGGACCTGGGCCTCGCCGAACGGGGCCAGCCCCGTGCTCTGCGGGAAGTAGGTCCGCAGGAACCGGTGCAGGTCCAGCCGGCACGACTCCCGACGCTCCGGGTCCACGATCGGCGGAATCTCGCCGATATCGGAAACCGCCGCGAACGCCTGCCGGGACCGGCGAGCCATGCGGTCCCGGTGCCGGTCCGCTCCGGTCAGCGGCGGGGCTTCGGCGACGCTCATCGCGGCCTCCCCGAGCCTAAAGAAAGGCAGTCGCGTGCGGAGACTAAATCCCGAGTGGTTTCATGCGCCGAGTCTCCCCAAAGGACCCGTGGATTCTCGCTGCGGGAGGGGCGCCGGCAGGGGATGTGGTTGCGGCTCATGGCCCTACGCCGCCTCCACGAGATCCGGCAGCACCCGCAGCACCCCGTGCAACAGAGGCTCTACGTCGTCGCCGGCTTCGGCGTCCACTTCGTAGTCGTAGTCCCCTGCCGGCGTGTCCGTCTGGGCGGAGGTAGCCTCCAGCGTGAGAGCCCAGTCGTCGGGAGCCGTCCATGAGACCGTCAGGCCGATCGTGAGCGGCGGGGTGGGGGCGGACGGGGGATAAGTCCGGGGGTCGCGGCGGACGGCCTGGAGCGTGACCGTGTAGCCCGTGAGGTCGGGGAGCGTGCCCCAGTCGTCGGAACTCCAGACGACGGCGGTGCCGCGGGCGGCGGAGAGGGTGGAGCCCTTGCGGAGCGTGAGCAGTCCGCCCTGCTTGGGGAGTTGGCCGGGAGCGGCGTAGGTGTCGCGCTCCGCGACCGTCACCGTCTGCGGGTCGGTCTCCGCGCCCGCGGCGTCCGCGGCCCGCAGGACGTAGGAGCCCGCGGCGGCGGGGGTCCAGGTCGCCCCCGCCAGCGCCTCCCCGTCCACCGTGACGACGTACGGGGCCGTGCCGCCGTAGACCGTCGGCGTGAGGGTCTGGCCGACGTAGACCGAGGACGGGAGGGTCGGGAGCGTGAGGGCGCCGCCTCCGCCGCCAGTTGTCGCTCCGAAGACTTGGCCGAAGACGCTCGCCAT
>NZ_JBINJD010000097.1:0-19018 GCF_043951915.1 Alienimonas sp. DA493
CCCGGGGCCGGACGTCAGTACCGGTCCGCGAGGAAGCCGATTTTGTGGCCGCCCTGCGGGCCCTCCTGTTTGAGTTGCTCGCCGATCTCCTCGTATTCCTTCTCGATCGCCTCGGTGACGGTCGCCCGGCTGTCCTTCAGGGCGGCCTCGAAGGCGGACATCGGGACGGTGGCGCTGCCGGGATCGTCGCGGAGGGTGCTCAGGCCGGCCCGGCGGACGAGGTCCTCCAGATCGGCGCCGGTGTACCGGTCCGTCTCGTCGGCGACGCGGCCGAGATCCACGTCCTCGCCCAGCGGCATTTCCTTCGTATGAATTTCGAGGATCTTCAACCGCCCGTCGCGGTCCGGCGGGCCGACGTACACCAATTCATCGAACCGCCCCGGCCGCAGCAGCGCCGGATCGACCAGCGTGGGCCGGTTGGTGGCGGCGATTAAAACGACGCCCTGCAATTCCTCGATCCCGTCCAGTTCCGCCAGGATCGTATTGACGACCCGCTCGGTCGCCCGCGGCTCGCCCAGGCCGCCGCCGCGGGCCGGGGCGAGGGAGTCGATCTCGTCCAGGAAGATCACCGCGGGGGCGACCTGCCGGGCGCGGCGGAACAGCCGGGAGACCTGCTGTTCGCTCTCGCCGTACCACTTCGAGAGTAAGTCGCTGCTTTTAGCGGCGAGGAAGTTGGCGTTCGACCCGCGGGCCACGGCCTTCGCCAGCAGCGTTTTGCCGGTGCCCGGGGGGCCGTAGAGCAGAAAACCCTTCGCCGGGCGGATGCCGAACTTGCGGAAACTGTCCGGCTGGGTGAGGGGCAGTTCGACGCCTTCTTTCAATTGACGCTGGGCGTCGGAGAGCCCGCCGATCTGGTCCCAGGTGACGTCCGGGGCTTGGATCATAATTTCCCGCAACGCGGACGGCTGGACGCGTTTCATCGCGTCGGTGAAGTCCTCGCGGGAGACGTGCAGGGTGTCGAGAATTTCCGAGGGGATCTCCTCGGCGTCGAGGTCGATCTCCGGCAGTTTGCGACGCAGGGCCTCGATCGCCGCCTCGCGGCAGAGGGCGCCGAGGTCGGCGCCGACGAAGCCGTAGGCCGTGTCGGCGATGCTGTACAAATCCACGTCTTCCGCCAGCGGCATGCCGCGAGTGTGAATCTCCAAGATCTCCCGCCGGCCCTGCTCGTTGGGCACGCCGACGACGATTTCCCGGTCGAACCGGCCGGGGCGACGGAGGGCTTCGTCGAGGCTGTCGACGCGGTTGGTGGCGGCGATCACCACGAGGTTCTGCCGCGGCGCCAGCCCGTCCATCAACGTTAACAACTGGGCGACGATCCGCTTTTCCATCTCCCCGCCGACCTGCTCCCGCTTGGGGGCGATGGCGTCGATCTCGTCGATGAAGAGGATCGCCGGGCTCTCCTTCTGAGCCCGCTCGAACAATTCCCGGAGCCGCCCCTCGCTCTCTCCGAAGCCGCCGCCGAGGATCTCCGGGCCGGCGATATGAAAGAAATTGGCGTCGCATTCCCCGGCGACGGCCCGGGCCAGCAGGGTCTTGCCGGTGCCGGGGGGGCCGTGCAGCAGCACGCCCTTGGGCGGGTCGATGCCGAGGCGCTGGAATAATTCCGGGTGTTTGAGCGGGAGTTCGATCATCTCCCGGACCTGGTCCAGCACGCCCTGCAGACCGCCGACGTCGTCGTAGGTGATGTGGCTGGCACGGGCCTCCTCGGGCTCGGTAAAGGTGGGGAGCAGTTCGACTTCGGTCTCCTCGCCGACGACGACAACTTCGCCGCGGGGCTTGGTGTTGGTGACGATCAGCCGGATCTCCTGCAGACCGTAGGAGGGGGCGTTGAACATGCGGCGGAGGATCTCCTCCGGCACGTCCGGCCCGTCGCCGTCGACGCC
Organism: Alienimonas sp. DA493; assembly: GCF_043951915.1. NCBI lineage: Bacteria > Pseudomonadati > Planctomycetota > Planctomycetia > Planctomycetales > Planctomycetaceae > Alienimonas > Alienimonas sp. DA493. Next base: position 1,884 of record NZ_JBINJD010000097.1, read on the forward strand.
GGGGCGGCGACGGTAGACGCTGGTGGAGACGATGTCCCCGGCGACGAGCGGCCGCCCGGCGAGGGTGCGTTTCAGCGCGTCCGGATTGCCGGAGAGCCGCACGTTCTGCTGGGCCGGGGCGACGGTGACCCGCCGGGCGATGGAGGGGGAGACCGGCTGCACGCCGACGCGGTCGCCGCTGCCGACCCCGGCGTTGGCTCGCTGGAGGCCGTCCAGGCGGATGATGTCCAGCCCCTCGTCCTCGTCGCCCAGGGGGATGGCGACGGCGGCGGTGCGTTTTTTGCCCACGATCTCGATCGGGTCGCCGGGGTGCAGGCCGAGCCGCTGGAAGGTGGCCTCGCCCAGCCGGGCGACGCCCTTGCCGACGTCGCGGCCCCGGGCGCCGGCGACCTGCAACCGCACGCCGCCTGCGGCGTCCGCGTCGACGTCGGGGGCGGGGGGGGGAGAATCGGGCATCGGGCGGGGCGGAGAGGCGGAACGCGGGGCGGCGGAGACAGCGGAGTTGAACGAGCGGCGGAGCCGACCCGTCACGCTAGGAGGCGCCCGCCCGGGGGACAACCGCCCCGGCCCGTCATCGGACCGACGGGGGCGGCGTTGGGGGACGCACTGACGGTTTGCGTCGGGGGCGGTGGGGTGGGAGAATGTTCATACGTCCGCCGGGGCGGGCGTCGGCCGTTCGGCCGTCTTCGGTTTCCCACTTCGACAACACGGCGTTGGCTGCACCCTCCGGGCCGCCGGTCAACGCTGCGCCGTCGCTCGACGCTGCGCCGCCGGCCCCCGATCCGACTCCGCCGCACGGCTCCCGGCTGTCCGGTTCGAAGTTGCCCGGGTTCAGGCCGCGGGCGGCGTCCGCCCCCTCGTCGACCGCCCTGCCCTCGCTGAAGCCGCGGCGCCTGGGGAGCGGGTTCCGCTCCGGCAGTTTCCGCTCCGGCAGTTGGAGGGAGCGCCTCTCCTGGTGCGGCGCGCCGTATCCGAGCCGGCGGGGGACGAAACGACCGGACGCGCAGCGCAAGCGCGGCTGGGGCCTCGCGGAGTGGGGCGGCGAAACGGAGAAGGCCCGCTGGCGGCTGCGGACCGCCGCGGCGCTGCTGCTGGGGGCCTTTCTGGGCTTCCTCACCCGGCACCTCTTCCTCGACGACTTCGGCCTGAACGCCCTGACCGACGCCGGCTGGCCCCGCTGGGCGGTGGTCGGCACGCTGGCCGGGCTGGTCGTCTGGCTCAGCGGCCCGTGGGAGATCGGCCGGCGGGGGCTGCGCGTCGGCGAGGCGCTGACGTTCGGCGTGCCGGGGCTGTTCTTCGTCTGGGTGCATCACCACGGCCTCGCTGCGGCCGGACCGGGCGACCGAGCGCTGATGGCGGCGGCGTTCCCGGCGATGGCCGCGGCCCCGTGGATGCTGCTCATTCAGATCTACGGGCTGTTCATCCCCAACCGGGCCGGGCGGGCCGCGGCGGTGCTAGCCGTGATGGCCGCGGTCCCGCTGGCGGTCGCCTGCGTGACGGCCGTCCGCTTCCGGGAGGTGTACGCGGTCCTGTTCGAGCAGGGGCTGTTCAGCGCGATGGTCGTGTGGATCCTCACCAGCGCCGCGGCGGCCCTGTACGGGGCGGTGCGATTGTCCACGCTGCGGCAGGCCGCCCGGGAGGCCCGGGAGGTCGGCAGCTACCGACTGGTGGAGCGGATCGGCTCCGGGGGGATGGGCGAGGTCTACCTCGCGGAGCACCGTCTGCTCCGGCGGCCCTGTGCGGTCAAGCTGATCCGCCCGGGACTCGCCGACGACGACCGGGCCCTGGCCCGGTTCGACACCGAGGTCCGCGCCGCCGCCCGGCTGACGCACCCGAACACGATCGAAGTCTACGACTTCGGCGTCTCGGACGACGGGCTGTTCTACTGCGTGATGGAGTACCTGCCGGGGCTCACGCTGCATCAACTCGTCCAGCGGGCCGGCCCCCTGCCGCCGGGCCGGGTGGTGCACCTGCTGGCCCCCGTCTGCGGGGCGCTGGCGGAGGCCCACGCCGTCGGGCTGATCCACCGGGACGTGAAGCCGGCGAACATCCTCGCCGCCGACCGCGGCGGGGTGCGGGACGTGCCGAAGCTGCTGGATTTCGGGCTGGTCAAGCGGATCGCCCCCGCCCCGCCGCCGTTCGCCGATTCGCCGGACGGCGACGCCGAAACCGGCGCGTCGGCGAACGACGATCAAACCGGCGACGGGGGAGCCGAACCGAACGACCCGCGGCTGACGCAGCTCGGCAGCGTGGTGGGCAGCCCGCTGTTCGCCGCCCCGGAGGTCGCCCGCGGCGGCCGGCCGACCGCCGAGAGCGACCTCTACGGCGTGGGCGCCACCGCCTACTTCCTGCTGACGGGGCGGCCGGTGTTCGACGAGCCCTCCCCCACCAAGGCGCTCCGGGCCCACGCCAACCAGCGCCCCCGCCCGGTGCATGAGGCGAACCCGGCGGTGCCGCGGGACCTGTCCGCCGTGGTGATGCGCTGCCTGGAGAAGAACCCGGCGGACCGGTTCCGCTCCGCCGCCGCCCTCGCCGCCGCCCTGCGGGCCTGCGCCTGCGCCGCGGAGTGGTCGGACGAGGCCGCCCGCGACTGGTGGGCCGCCGCCGAGGGCGTGCCCTCGGCCCGGCACCCGGCGGTGCTGGACGACGGCCGCCGCGATCGCCCGCCGGTCGGCGCCGACGACGACACCCTCGGCGACTTCGTGCTGCGGGACGACTCCGTGGCGGAGGTGGAACCTGGCGTCCGGGGCGTCGTCGTGGAGACGCACGGCCCCGACGACACCGCCGTCCACCCGGTCGTCTCCCGCTGAGCCCTTCGGCCGCCCGCCCCGCCGCACTATCCTGCCGCCGTGACGTCTCCTCCCGCCCCCGCGTCGAGCGCCCCCGTCCCGCCGCCCGCCCGCCTGTCGACCGGCGCCCGGGCGGCGGCGGCGGCGCTGCTGGCCGGGCTGCTCGCGGGGTTCGCCCTGGCCCGCTCCCTCACCCCCAGCGAGGCCGGGCTGGGCACGCACCAGCAACTCGGGCTGCCGCCCTGCACGATGCGGGTCCTGACCGGTCTGCCCTGCCCGGCGTGCGGGATGACGACCAGCTTCGCTCACTTCACCCGCGGGCAATGGGGCGGGAGCCTGTCGGCGAACTCCGGCGGGTTCGTGCTCGCCCTGCTCTGCCTCGGCCTGATCCCCGTGCTGGCGTGGGCCGCCCTGACCGGGCGGCTGGCGTTCCCGCCGCCGGGCCGGCGGGACGGCGTCGCCTCTCGGCCGGAGTGGTGGGGCGTCATGGGGCTCTCGCTGGTCGGGGCCGTGACGCTGATCGACTGGGCGTTCCGCCTGGCGGAGTAACGGCGGGGCGAACCAGTCCGCGGCGCGCGAAGGGAACGCCGGTCCGGCCGTTGGAGCCGGGCGCGGGTTGAACTACACCCCGCCCCATGCGCGCCCCCCTTGCCGTCCCCGACCGCTGCGTTCCCCGTCGCGCGGGCGTCGGGAGCCGATCCGCCCGCGACCGGTTCGCCGGGCCCCGGCGCCTCCGGCGGGGGGTCGCCTGGGCGACGCTGCTCTCGCTGGCGGCGCTCGCGGCGGTCGGCCTGCCGGGCTGCAAGCCGATGATCATGCTCGGGAAGATGCTGACCGGCGACCCGACGATCACGCCCCCCTTCGAGGCCGTCACCGACGTGGACCTCACCGAGGGCGAACACACCGTGCTGGTGCTGGCCCGCTCGCCGGAGTTGGTCAAAGCCCGCTTCCCGGAGGTCGATCAGGAGATCATGCGTCGCGTCGGCCGCAAACTGCGCTCCGCCGGCGCCGACGTCGCCAACAGCGATCACGTGCTGGACTGGGTGGAGGGACGCGGGGGCGTTTGGAGCGAATCACACCTCGGCCCGATCGCCCAGGAATTCGACGTCGATTATATCGTGGTTGTCGAACTGGATCAGTTCGACTGGCACGAAGTGCACAGCCCGGACCTGCTCCGCGGCCGCTCCGCCGGCTGGATCCGCGCCTACTCCGCCGACCCGGAGACCGGGTCCGTCGGTCATATCATGGGCGAGGAATTTGAAAGCGTGTATCCGAAGCACCGGCCGGAGAGCGCCCTGTCGGTCTCCACGAAGGTGTTCCGCGAACGCTACCTCAACCGCTTGTGCGAACAGGCGTCGCAGCGGTTCGTGCCGTTCACCCAGCAGGACATGGTGCCGTAGCGGCCCCCGCGGCCCTCGCGTCGCGGCCGACCTGTCGCCGAGCCGAGCCGAGCCGAGCGGCCGACCGGCCGACCCGCCCTTCCCCCCGCGGGGCGGTTTGCACTATCTGCTCTTTCGCCGCCCCCGCGGTCCCGAAGTTACAACGCCCGTCATGGAAGACGAGTCGATGCACCGCCCCGCCCGCGAGCTGCCGCCGTTCTTTCGGAGCGCGTTTTTTCAACTGCCCCCGCTGCGGCGGCTGTCCGTTCTCTGCGCCGCGGCGCTCTGCCCGGTGGTAATGAGCGGGTGCAACCTGTTCATGATCGCCGCCTACCTCATCGGCGGCCCGCCCAGCGTGGAGCCGGACTTCGAGGTCGCCACCCGCACCAGCCTGACCGACGAGGACGTTACCGTCGCCGTCGCCTGCTACGTGCCGATCGACCTGCGGGCGGACATCGGCAACGAGAACCTCGACGCCGAGATCGCCCGGCTGGTCACGCAAAAGCTGACGCTCAATAAAATCAAGGTGCGGGAGCCGAACGCCGTCCGCCAGTGGATGGCCCGCAACCCGGACTGGGAGGAGCCCGGCGAAATTGCGGAGGCGATGCAGGTGTCGCACGTCATTTATATCGACCTCAGCCGGTTCAGCCTCTGGGAGGAGAACAGCGCCACGCTGCTGCGGGGCCGGGCGGACGCGATCGTCACCGTGCACGCCGTGGAGGAGGAGGGCAGCGACGCCGTCGAGATCTACGGCAAGGAGGTCGCCGCCCAGTACCCCCTCGCCGTCCCCCGCGACAGCAGCGCCCAGAACCCCGGCCGATTCCGGCAGGAGTTCATGCTGCACCTCTCCGATAAAATCGGCTGGCTGTTCTATCCGCACTACAACGGCGACGAGTTCAGTTCCGCGACCTGAGCCCCGCTCCGGCGCCCGACGAAAAAACGAGCGGCGTCCCCCGGGGGACGCCGCTCGTTCTCGATTCATTCCGCCGAATCCGCCGGCGGGCGATCCGCGGCTCACTCTGGGTCGGAATACATGCCGTCGTCCCGCACGCCGCCGGCCGCCGGGGACGGGTTGAGCGTCAGGTCCGCGTCCGGGGCGCCGTCCGCGGCGGGGGTCGGCGGCGTGAACGGGACCGGGACCGGGGGGGCGGGCTCCGCCGCTGGGCGGGCGGCGAAGCGGGGCTCCGTCGGCGCCGAGGCGCCGGGGTCCTGCAAGGCACGTCGTTTCTCAGCGATCTGGGCGGCGGTGAAGCCGGCGGCGCGGGCCGCGGCGACGTCCACCACCTCGCTGAGCCGGCTCTGCCCGCCCACGTGCAACGCCACCGTCCAGGTGGGCACCTCCGCGGCCGCCGAGGCGGCGGGAGCGGTCGCGGCGGCGATCTCCCGGTCCAGAAAGGCCCCGAGGCCCCCGGCGTCTTCGACGGCGGGCGGTTCGACTTCGTTCGCGGCCCGGCGCTGCTGGTCGGCGGGGGCTTCGTACAGGTCCTTGCTCACGAAGGAGATCTCCCCGGGGTCGGACTCGTCGTCCGGGTGCCGCAGGCCCAGGAACAGGTTGCCCGCGGCCTCCGCCCCGGCCAGCTTGGCGTACTGCTCCGGCGTGGCGAGCAGGCCGATCGTGCTGGTGGCCCGCCGGGCGGTGTCCTTCTCCTCCTCGCGGCCCCCGCCCTGCTCGGCCCCGACGACGTGCGAGCCGACCGACCAGACCTCCAAATCGCCGATTACGCGTTTGATCATCTGATATTTCCGCAGCCGGCCGGTGCGGTCGTCCGTCTCCGAGATGTCGAACGAGCCGAACACGTCCACCCGGTCGCCGGGGGTGAGCAGGCCGGCGTGGCTCTTCGCCCGGTCGACGTTGATCGTCTGCACGAGCATCCCCGGCGGGATCTTGCGGCTGTCGCTGCCGAACTTGGCGGCGACTTTATCCTGCACGATCACCTCGCCGGCGGTGAACCGGCTGCCGGCGAACTTGCCCTGCCACTGCTCCGGCTTGGTGATGGGGCGGGGGGGCAGGGCGGAGACGAAGATTTCCTTCAGGGCGCTGTTGGCCTCCGTCACCGGGTCGCCCACCCCAATTTCGGTGCGGGCGACCAGCACCGCGACCTTGGGCTCCTCCGTCTTCGCGGCGAGGTGTTGCTGGGTCGCCAGAAAGGCCGCCAGGCCCAGGGCCCCGGCGAGGCCGAACAATACGAGCGGGTTCAGTTTCATCGGGAGCGACGGTGGGAGGGAGGCGGGGACGGGCGGGGCGTGTCAATTCCGGCGGCGCGGATCAATACATCCCGGCGTAAGCGAAGTACCCGAGGCTGCCGATGCAGATGGGCAGACCGTACGGCAGCAATTTCATGCGGGGCTTGCGCTCGGCGGCGGCCTCGGAGATCTCCCGCAGACTCATGCCGCTTTTCCACTCGGACAGGATCGCGATCGACTGATAAAAGTGCTTCTTGAACTCGCCGCCCCAGCAGGCCATGCCGATCGCGATCACGGCGCCGACGATCGCGGTCACGACGAACGCCGTCAGAATCACCTCGGTCCCCAGCCAGGCGCCGATGCCGGCCATCAATTTCACGTCGCCGGAGCCCATGCCGCCGACGGCGTACAGCGGCATCAGGGTGGCCAGGCCGACCAGCATGCCGGTCACGCCGAAGACCCACCCCTCGCCGAAGGTCGCATTATAAAGCATCCCCGCGAGGATCATCGGGTAGGTCAGCCGGTTCGGCACGCGCAGCTCGGTGACGTCGATCCAGGTCGCGTACAGCGTGAGGACGGTCACGAGCCAAACGGGCCACGTCTCGGCGAGGTGGGCGGTGATTTCGGTCCAGTTCACGGGAGGGTTCTCAAGTGCGGGGGCCGCGCGGGCGGCGGGAGGGGCGGGAACCGCCGGGAGGGAACGGCGGGGACGAACGGGGCCGGGCGCTCAGCCGGCCCGCAGGACCAACGACACGGCCTGCAACGCCGCCGCCGCCATCAAACCGAGACCGACCCAATGGCCGGCGACCAATTCGGTCAGGTCCAGATAAAACGGGAACATGGCGGGAGCCGATGCGGGACGCGGGCGTGACGGGGCGGCGAACCGCCTTTCAAGGGATAGCTCACGCTTTTCGCCGCGGCGGCGACTTGTTGCGGCGGGGGCAGATTTTCCGGCGGGGGGACTTTTGACCGCCCCCCGCTCCTCCCCGCCGGCGTTCCCCGCTTGCGGAGCCCGCTTACTGACCCCGCCCCCGTCTCCGCCTGCCGCCGGACCCCGCGCTCGGCGAGGAGAACGCCCCCCGAGCGCCGCGATTCCAACCTACCGCGAGATCACGACGCCCCGTTCAAGGGCAGCGTCACACGACCTCGGCTTGCGGCTCGGGCCGTCGTGCCGGTCGATAAAAACCGGAGGGGCGGCCGACCGGGCTCCGACTCAGCCCTTCGTCGCCTTTTTCACCGGCTGCACCGCGGTCAACAGCAGGGTGAACGTCAGATGGACCTCCCGCGCGGCGGTGTCGGGGGAGTCGTCGAAGGACAGGTCGTAGTTCAGGGGCACCGCGTAGGGATGGGCCGCGACGGCCCACTTCAACAGCCCCGCGATTCGATCCGGCGGACCCACGGCCTCGGCCTCCAGACGGCGGGTGATCAGCTCGAACTTCACCGGCGGGCGGTCCTTGGCGGCGGGGGGCTCCGGCGGGCGGACGACGCCGGGCAGCGGCGGGGGACCGTCCGGCCAGGGCGTCGTCACCGGCTCGTCGAGGGTCAGCCGGCGGTACCGACAGCCCGCCGCGGCGATGCGTCGGACCACGGACTCCCGCAGTTCCTCCACGGCGGCGTCGTCCAGCCCCCGCGGGCCGTCGGCGCCGGCCGCCTGCTCCTTGAGGGCCGTGAAGCGCTGCTTCACCTCCGGCAGCCGGGCCGCCGCCGCCTCGACGGCGGTTCGCTCGGCGTGGAGCGTCGCCCGGACCTCGCTCGCCGCCGCCCACGATTCCCACGCCGGCAGCGTGAGCGCCAGCCCGATCGCCGCGACGGTCCCCCACAGGAACCAGGCGCGGCGGGGGTGCTCCAGAAATTGCTGGGCGAGGCCGTCCATCGGTCAGGCGGGGGAGGGGCGGGCGGGAACGGGAAGGGGGGAACCGGGAACGAACCAGGAGCGGGTCGCGACGGCTCAGCGACGGACGCCGAGGGCGGCACCGTCGGCCGCGGTGCGGGAGGATGCCGTCGACGTGCCGCCGACGGGGGCGGCGGTCAGTTCGAACCGCACCCCGGGGCCGGTGCGGTAGCGGGCCTCCCGGGTGGCGGCGAGCTTCACGCGGACGAAGCGGCCGGAGCGCCGCAGCCGGTCGGCGAAGGCGAAGACGTCCGCGTCGGTGTGCCCGCCGCCGACGACGTCCACCTCCGCGGGGGCGGCGCCGTCCGCCCCGTCCGGGTCGGCGGCGGGACCGACGGAGAACGCTTCCAGCCACGCCCGCCGCGAGGCCGCGGCCCGTCCCGTCGGGGCGGCCCCGTCGGAGCCGACGACCGCGGCGCCGGCGCCGACGAGCGCCGGCACCCACACCGGGCCGGTGCCCTCGGACTGGGCGAGCCGCTCGGCCCGGCGCTCCAGTTCGGTGGCGTCGTTCAGCTTGCCCCGCAACCATCCCGCCATGTCGGCGTCGGTCTTGGCGAGGCTGACGGCCTCCTCCAGCGCCCCGAGTCCGGCGTTGGAGCGCCACGCGGCGCCCCACAGGCCCACCGTCAGCGCCAGTGCCGCCGCGACCGGCCAGCCCACGCGGGCCAGTTCCGCCCAGGGGACGCCGCCCCCGGGCCGCACCGCGGTGGACAGGTCGCCCCGGGCGCTGAGGGCGGCGGGGTCGCCCTCGGCGCCGGCGGCGGCCCCGCAGGCCAGCAGCACCGCGGCCAACGGCCCGGGGGAGACGGCGGCCCCGACCGCCCAAACCGCCCCGGCCGACGCCCCGTCCTCCTCCGAGGCGACCGCCTCGAAGTCGACCCCGGCCGGCGCCGGGTGCGGCCCGACGGCCAGATCCGGCCGCGGATCGAGCTCGGCGGTCAGCACGCTCGTGACTGCGGCGCCGCCGGTCACGTAGGTCCGCATTTCCGCCGCGTGCCCGGTCGCGGCGCTGTCGGCCGCTTCGGCGTCGGCGAAGAACTGGGCGCCGCCCGGCTGACCGCGGAGCTGGTTCGCCACGTACCGCCGGATGCGTTTTTGATGGCGGAGCAGCGCCTCGTCCCCCAGGGCGCCGGCCGAGGCGGCGGCGGCGGCCTCGTCGACGTTCGCGCCGGTGCGGCGGCCGACCGGACGGTAGTCCAGCAGCAACCGCCCGCGGTGGGCCACGGCGACGTCCAGCCGCTCGCCCTCGGCGGCCAGCAACAGCACCGGGCGGTCCCCGTCCGAGCCCCGCGCGTGCAGGCCGGCGGACAGCACCGCGAGGGTGTGCTCGATCCGGCCGGCCCGCAGGCCGGCGTCGTTCAACACGTGCAGCACGTCCGCGGCGACCTGTTTCGGCGCCACCGTCACCCGCACGCGGCGGGTCTTGGCGTCCAGGCGCTCCTCGGCGGTCACGCAGGTCTTCTCGCCCCGGCCCAGCCCGAGGTAACGCCCCGCCCGGTCCGCCAGGGCGGCGGCTTCCCGGTCGGCCTCCTCGTGGGGAGCCGTCAGCACCCGCGTCACGCAGAGCGAACCGCCCAGCGCCACGTCCACCGGCGCCCCGGACAGCGACCCGCCCACCGGCCCCAGATCGGCCACCGCCGCGGCGAACGTCTCCGCCAGCGTCTCCCGGGTGTAGCCCGGCTCGGTCGGCCCGCAGCCGGGCGGCCAGGGGCGGAACCGGCAGACGGTCCGGGCGCCGGCGGTGAACCGTTCGAAGCCCGCGGGGCCGTAGAACTCCGCGTCCTTCCGCTGCGGGTCGGCGTGTTCCTCGACGGCGGGGACCTCCCCGACGGTCGCGGCCGCGTCGCGGATCGTCACCGCCAACGACAACCCGCTGCCGGACAGCTCCAGTCCCAACGTCCGCCGCGGGGCGGAGCGCCGATCGCGCCGGCGACGTTCCACCGGCACGGAGTCCGGTTTCGAACCGCCCTCGCGGCGGTCCTTCCTGTTCCCGACGCCGCGGCGCTCCGCCCGCGCCCGCAATCCGGCCAGCGGCCCCAGACCGGGGGCGTCCGCCGCCGCACGGGCGTCCTCCGCCGTCGGGGCGGGGGCCGCGTCCGTCGTCGGTTCGGCGACCGGAGGCTCCGGGGCGTCGGCGGGGGGCGTGGGGTCGTGCATCATCCGCCCTGCTTCACGACGGCGGTGAGCACCCGGGTGACGTCGCCGTCCGGCCGCTCCACCGTGCCGGTGGCGCGGAGTTCGACGACCCCGTTTGCCCCGTCCACGGCCGTCACGCTGTACCGGCTGACGCGCACGCCGCTGGCCCCGTAGGCGCTCGGGTTCGGGGGGAAGGGCACGTCCGAGTAGCCGGTTCGCCAGGTGATGTCGGCTTCCAATTCGCTCAGCCCGCGGTGGAGCCCGGCCTCGGCGACGTAGCGGGCCGTCTCGTAATCACGCGTGTTCCCGGCGGCGCGGAGGCGCAGCCGGGTCGAATCCATCAGGGCGATCGTGAGCAACGCCGCGAGGCTCGCCACGATCAGCGCCAGCAGCAGCGCGGCCCCCCGGCGGGCCGCCGAACGTCGCGCCGGACGCACGCGCCGCCGGACGGCCGGGCGGAGTCGAAGACGGGGCGGCGGCGGGGCGGGGAGACGACGCACGCTGTAGGCGTCGGCCGACCGCTCACCATCGCCGCACCCAGACGCGCCCGCGCACGGTTCTGCCGGCGTTCGTATCGCGGGGCAGATCGACCGTGAGGACGATATCGATCATCTGGGCCTCCTCCGGCACGGTCGTCGCGGTTACGCCGTCGGCTTCGTAGAACGTCGCGGAGAAACCGGTCGACGCCTCCACCAGCACGCGCCCGGTCCCGTCGCGGGAGTCGTACAGGAGAACGGCCCCGTCGCCGGGGTTCCGTTCGAACCGCAGCGTGTGCCCCTCCGGCATCCGGAGGGCGAACTCCCCGTTCGCGGTCCCGATCTGGACGACCGCCTCGGCGGAGCGGCAGCGGCGGGTCACGAACCGCAGGCCGGCGTCGGCCGTCCGCAGCACGTCCGTTTCCCCGTTGAGTTGCTCCCAGGACTGTCCGACGCCGCGGATCACCAGGTGCAGCGAGGCCGCCACCCCGGCGGCCAGCGCCCCGGCCACCACGAGTTCCAACAGCGTGAGCCCCCGGCGAGGTCGGTCCGGGCGTCTCGTCGTCCGCCGGCCCGTCATGAGCCCGCCTGCTGCTCGTAGGCCGTCATCCGGGCCACGCCGGAAGCCAACAGGGCCTGGGGTTCGTCCGCGTCGGGGCTGGAGTCCCCGTCGTCGTCGTACCAGACGAGCGCCCCCGCCACCGCCATCCGCCCCGGCACGCCGCCGTAGGTCGTGGAATCGGTCGTCAACTGATAGGACCGCATTCCGGGATAGCCGGGCACGACGACCGGCACGAGGTTCGCCGTCCCGGTGACGTTGCCGTCCCAGTCGGCGGCGGCCCGGGCCATCATGAATTCCAGGGCGTCGTTCGCCACGGTCAGACAGCGTTCCTGCCGGTCCAGCCGGTCCGCCGCCAGCACCGCCTCGCGGGCGATTCGCAGCGCCGGCGCGAGGGCGAGCGCCAGCACGATCGACGCCGCCAACACCTCCAACAACGTCGCCCCGGAGCGCCGCCGCGGCGACGAGCGGCGGGGGGCGGTCGGGGCACGCACGGGCGTCCGGGGCTGGCTCGGGGAAATCGGGGAGAGACGGTTCGCGGCGCCCCGCCCGCCGCCCAGAGCGCCGCGGGACGGGGAAGAACCGGGGCGGTCCGCCGGGGCCGCGGCGGTCAGGGCGCCGCGGCGACGCGAATGCTGGAGGAGGCCGGGGTCAGGTCGATCCGCCAGCGGCGGTCTTCGCCGACGAAGTCGATCGACGCCCCGGGCGTCGACGCGTGGCCCTCGAAGTCGAACAGCAGTTCCGACTGGGCGCAGGTGACGTCGATCCCCCCCGGCGTGGGAATGGGGGCGTCCGTGTCGATCAGCGCGGCGCCGGACTGCTCGACGGGCACCACCGCGGTGATGCGGCCGCCGCTCTTCACGAACCGCAGGCCGCTGTCGGTCCCGGTCATGATCGCCCGCCGTTTGGCCGCGTGCAGCAACCCGGCGACGGTTCCCGCGTGGGTGCGGACCGTCGCGTCGGCGAAGAACCCGTCCGACCGGCTCGCCGCGACCGCGGCGAAGATCCCCATCAGCGTGACGGCCGCCACCAACTCCAACAGGGTCGCCCCCCGCCTCGGCGCCGCGTCGTCTCGCAACCGGAGACGCCGCCGACCGCCCGGGGGGCGCTGCCGGCGACGGGGAACGGGAGACGTCATGCGGGCGGGAAATCAGGCGGGCCGGGAACGCGTCCTGCCGCAGGCGAGACCGCCCGGAGCGGGACCGCCCGGCGGACGCGATCAGTCGGTGAGGGTGATCTTGCCGGTCGAGTTGTCGTACGCCTGCGACTGCGCCCCCGAGACGTTCGTGTAGTACTGCCAACTCGGCTCCGCGTGCAGGTAGCCGTCGGTCACCAGCTCCGCGTAGGTCGTGGGGAAGGAGCCGTCTTCAAAATAATGGCGTTCGATGGCGGACCGCAGTTCGGCGGCGGTCTGCTGATCCGCCTTCATCTTCGCGGTGGAGCTGGACGAGCTGATCCGCGGAATCACGACGGCGGCGATGATCCCCAGGATCGTCACCACCGCGATCAGTTCCAGCAGCGAAAAGCCTCTGCGGCGGAGCGCGCCGCGAGAACCGGCGGCGGCCCGCGATTGACCGCGGTCCGTCCGGCCCGTGAGGGAGCGGGTCATTGTGGAGTCCTAAAAAGGAAGCTTGGAGGGAAGACGCCGGGGAGGTCGGCCTTCGGGACGACCGGCGGCAGCGGCGGTCATGCGTGACCGACAGTGCAACCTAGAACACGCTTCGGCGGGGGGTCGGGGCGTTTTCTTTCTCCGCTGCGGTTTTCCGAAGTGCGGGGCCGGCTTGAACGGCCTCCGCTTCGCGCGCCGCCGTTGTAAAGTCGACTCGCGCGGCCTGAAGCGAACGAACGCCGCGACGTTAATGCCCGTGCGGAACCGTTCGGCCCGTCGCCGCGTCGAACGTATAAGCCGTACCGTCCACCGGACAAACCGGCAGCCCCTCCGGCAGCGAGGCGGCCAGGTCGGACAAATCCGCCTGCGGCCACGCCCCGACGTTCCGCCGGTGCAGCGCGGCGTGCACGTCGATGGTCTCGCGACAACGCTCGCAGCTCTCGACGTCGACGTGCCGGGCCGCGACGCCCAGTCGCGGAACGACCACTGCCGCGAGCACTCCCAGCAGGGTCAATGCGGCGATCAATTCCAGCAGCGAAAGGCCCCCCCGCGGCCTTGGAACGGTCGCCGGGCCGCGGCCCGGTCGGCGGGGGGAGAACGCGGGGGACGACGACACGGCGAACCTCGATTGAAAAGGGGACGGAAGCGTTCGCCCCGCCCGGCGGGACGCGACCGGGGCGCCTAATTCATTTGACCGATCAGGTCGAACATCGGCAGATAAACCGCCAACAGGATGCCGCCGATCGCCGCGGCGAGCGTCATGGTCAGCGCCGGCTCGATCGTGCCCAGCAGCGCCGTGGTGGTGCGTTCGACGTCGCTCCGCAGGTGCGTGCGGATCTGGGCGGTGACCGGCCCCAGCCGGCCGGTGCGTTCGCCGACGATGACTAATTGCCGGACGATCGGGGGGAACAGCCCGCCCTCGGCGTCCAGGGCGGAACTGAACCGCTCCCCCCGCCGCACGGCCGCGTGCAGACGGCGGATCTGCCCCTGGACGTGCCGGTTGGACACGGCCTCCGAGGCCGGGATCAGCGCGTCGGCCAGGGTGAAGCCGCTCTCCATCAGGTTGCCGAGCACGTCCATAAATTGCAGCACGGCGATGCTGCGAAACCATCCTCCGAGGCCCGGCAACCGCACGCAGGCGCGGTCGATGACGGTGCGACTGGCGGGGTCCTTCAACGCCCAGACCGTCCCGCCGACGACCGCCGCCAGCCCGCCCAGGATGAGCAGAGCATGCGACGACGCCGCCTCGCCGACCGCCACCAGGACCCGCGTGATGAGCGGCAGCGTCGCGCCGCTTTCGTCGTACATCTCCTGAAACGTGGGAATCACGCAGAGGATCATAAACGTCACCGCCCCGACGCCGGCGACGGTGACGAGCAGGGGATAGGTCAGCTTCTTAATCAGGAACGCCTTGAGGTGCGCCCCCTGTTCGAGCTGCCGGGTCACGCGGTCCAGACTGTCCGGCAGGGTGCCGGCCCGCTCGCCGACGCGCAATTGATGCACCAGCAACGGGGGGAACGACTCCGGAAACGGGGCCAGCGAGGTCGAGAGCGTGCTGCCCGTCGCCACGGATTCGCCCACCTTCTCGAAGATCCGGGCGTATTTGCGATTCCCGGGGTCCTCCCGCAGCGTGGCGATCGCCCCCGGCAGCCCCACGCCGTTGCGGATCAGCGTGCAGAGGTTCCGCAGGATGCCGACGAGGTCCTTCCGCTTGATCACCACCTCGGGGCCGCCGCCGATCTGAATGTCCTGGAGCTTCCGGAGGGCTCCGAGAACGCCGGTCGGGGCGATGGCGGCGGACATGGGGTCGGTCGGGCCCGCGGTGCGGACCGTTTCGTTCAGCGGGGAAAGGAAAGCGGCACGTGCACGGCGCACGGTCCGGACGGAGTACGGTCCGCACAGCGGACCCGACGATCAGCCGGCGAGTTTGAAGTAAACTTCCTCCACCGTGGTGACGCCGGCCCGCGCCTGCCGCAGGCCGCCGACGGCGAGTTCGATCATGCCGTCCTCCGCGGCGAGTTCCCGCAGTTTGCTGGACGGCAGACCGGCTTCGATCGCCCGTTCCATGGCGGGCGTCACGGTCATGATTTCATAGATCGGCACCCGGCCGGCGTACCCGGTGCCGTGGCAGCGCTCGCACCCGGTCCCTTCGTAATACACGGCGTCCGGGTCCGCCTCGGCGGGACGTTCCCGGCCGGCGAAAAGCAGATCGATCAGCTTCCGGTTCGACGCCCGCCGTTCCGCCGACTGCTCGGTGCGGCAGTGGGGGCAGATGCGGCGGAGCAACCGCTGGCCGATGCTGGCGATCAGCGAACCGGCGATTTTAAATTGGTCCAGTCCCAAGTCCGCCAGGCGGGCCACCGTGCCGACCGCGTCGTTGGTGTGCAGCGTGGAGATGAGCAGGTGCCCGGTCAGGGCCGCCTGCACCGCGGCGGTCGCCGTCTCCCGGTCGCGGATCTCGCCGACGAGGATGACGTCCGGGTCCTGCCGCATCAGGTATTTCAGGCCGTTGGCGAAGCCCATGCCGAAATCGTTGTTCGCCTGCACCTGGTTGACGCCGGGCAGGCGGAACTCGACCGGATCCTCAATGGTGGAGATATTCCGCTGGTCGGCGTCGATGCTGCACAACATCGAATACATGGTCGTCGTTTTGCCGGAGCCCGTCGGGCCGGTCATCACGACCATGCCGTGCGGTTTATCGAGCAACTGGCGGACGCGGTCGACCTGATCGTCCGGCATGCCGAGGGCGTCGAAACTGAAGGTCCGGCCGGTTTCGTCCAACACCCGCATCACGACCTTTTCGCCGCCCACGGTGGGGATGGAGCTGACGCGGAAGCTCGCCCGGGAGTCGCCGTCGACCAGCGTGAGCGTGCCGTCCTGCGGGCGGCGCTGCTCGGCGGTGTCCATATCCGCCATGACTTTAATGCGGCCGACGACCGCCTCCTCGCTGTGCCCGGGGACGGTCATGATCTCCTGCAGTTGGCCGTCCACCCGATAGCGGACGCGCATCTGCGGTTCGTGAGGCTCCAGATGAATGTCGCTGGCGCCGGAGTGCACCGCGCCCATCAGGATCGACCGCACCAGCCGCACGACCGGGGCGTCCGGGTCCTCGTCCGTTTTCAGCGCCGCGGGGGCGGCGGCGCCGGTTCGCAATTCTTCAAACCGAATATCGACCGCCGTCTGCCGGGCGGCGACGCGTTCGTCGAACGCCCGGTCCAGCACGGCGGTCAATTCGTCCGCCATGCAGATGACCGGGTCCACCCGGTAACCGGTGAGCAGTTCGACCTCGCTGATCGCCTCCATGTCGTCCGGGGCGGCCATGGCGAGCGTCACGCGGTCCCCGTCCACCGCCACCGGGGCGAGTTCCCGGCCGCGAGCGAACGCCTCCGGCAACAGCCGGGGCAATTGGGGATGGATCTGCGTCGCCGTCAGCGAGCGGAAGGGAACCTCGAACTGCTCCGCAAACGCCTCGCCGAGCTGGTCGCGGGAGACAAGCCCGCGGCCCAGCAGCAGCGTGCCCAGACGGCCGCGGCCGCCCCGCTGGTCGGCGAGGGCGCGCTCGAGCGCGTCGGCGTCGATCCAGCCGCGTTCCTGCAGAATGTCGCCCAGGCGGCGGGCCATCGTCGTGCGTCCGTTCGGGGGATTGGGGGGTGAGCCGCTTTCTTTAAAGAGAGCGAGAGCGGCTAACGGGGAGAGCGGCTAACGGAGGGGCTCACGGGCGGTCAGGAAACGGTCAGGAGGCGGGCGACCTTGGCCTCGAGCACCAGCGGGTCGTAGGGAAGGATCAGGAAATCGGCGACGCCGGCGGCGAACGCCTCTTCCACCAGTCCCTGCGGCGTGTCGGCGGCGAGCCCGAGCACCGGCAGACCCGCGGTGAACTCCTCGGAGGCGAGGCGCTCCACGATCCGCAGGCCGGCGCCGTCCGGCAGATCCAGGTCGATCAGCAGGCCGTCGACCGCGGCGTCCGCCGCGACGACCGGCGCCGCGGCGGGGTCGTCGGGCAGCGGCGTCACCGCGTAACCCAGCAACTCCAACCGCCGCACGGTGATCGCCCGCAGCACCGGGTCGGCCAACAGCACGCCCACCGCACCGGCCCCGGCCCCGCCGGCGGC
>NZ_JBINJD010000098.1:0-19016 GCF_043951915.1 Alienimonas sp. DA493
CCCCCCCTCGCTCGCGCTTCGGGCTCACGTCACGGAGTTCAGCCCGGAACTCAGGCGGACGCGGTTTCCCGCTGTTTGGCCGTGGCGGACGCCTCGCCGGCGAACGCCTCCGCGGGGATGTGCGGGGCCTTCATCGCCTGCCGCTGGGCCTGCTCGATCCGGGCGAGGCTGCCGCCGAGAGTTTCGATGCGGGTGCGGACCTCGTGGGTCGTCTTGTCCATCCCGCCGGCGATCAGGGTGACGATGCCGAGGAACAGCAGCATTTGGCCGGCGGTGGTCAGCAACCAGCCGGTCGGGGCGTAGCCGGGGGGACCGCCGAAGTAGCTCCAGACGATGAACGCCCCGCCGACCGTCAGGCCGAGCACTCCGCCGTAGGCCAGCAACTGGCCCAGCGGGCCGGCGGTGCGGGCCGGGCCGCCGCCGAAGGCGCCGGCGGCGACCGGATCGAAATGCGGGGCGGCGGGGCCGGGCGTGTGGCCGGCGTGCACCCGTGGGGCGCTGAGCGGCACCTTGTGCGGCGGCGAGACCGCGGCGCCGGCGTCGGCGGCTCGGTTCTCGGCGGACCGGCCGGCGGCGGCCTCGGCGGGGGTGCCGTGTTCGGCGTCGAACCGCCACTGCGGCGGCTGGGTGCGGACGGTCGGCGTCCGCTTCGGGCGCTCCGCGACGGCAACCGCCGCGGCGACCGACTTCTCCTCAGCAGCCGATTGCGATTGCGGTTGCGGTTGCGGTTGCGGTTGCGGTTCCGCTCGGGGCGGGGCGAGGGCGGCCTCGCGGCGTTCGTAATCCTCGGCGAGCTTGGCGGCGCCGCCCTCCTCGAACAGGTGGCTCCACTTGTCCAGCAGTTCGCGGGCCCGCTTGGCCGCGGGCGGTTCGTCCGTCGCAGCGGCGGTCGGGCGACCGGCGACGACCGGGCCGCCGCAGGAGACGCACACCGCGGAGCCCTCGCCATCCGGTCCGCCCGCGTCGGCGGTCGCGGCGACGTCACGGCGGCAACTCGGGCACCACATCGCGGCGTTCGGCGTCGAGGGAAGGGGGGAACTGGGGAACGCCGCGGGTGCTAGTCCGCCGGCCGGCTCCGAGGCAAGACCGGCCCGGCGGGCGCCGGCCGCGTCCGCAAACCGAGGCGGTTCTTCATCGGCCCGGTCGGTCATCTTTCGGTGAACGCAACGTCATCGGCGGACGCGCGTGCGCCGGGTGCGTCACCCTTGCGTCAATCATTTCGCGGGGCCGTGGCCGAGCGCCCCCTCGGCCTGTAGCATCCCCCGCTTCCCCCGTCCGCGTTCCGGTCGCCCGCGTTTCGCCCCGTGCGAACGCCCGGCCGTCGCTCCGCACCTCGCCCCGGTTCCTTTTCAGCGTCGCCCCGGATGCCCGACCGCCCCGACCATGAGCGGATCGTCATCACCGGCGTGGGGATGACTGCGCCCAACGGCAACAGCCTCGCGGAATACCGCGCCTCGCTGCTGGCCGGCAAAAGCGGCGTGGTCCCCTTCGAAACCCGTTACATGCCCCCGGTGCTGGCCGGCGTGTGCGATTTCGACCCGCTCCGCCACCAGAACCGCCGCGAGGTCCGCCGCGGCACCCGGGCCGGCTCCGTCGCCGTCTACTGCGCCCACGAGGCCATCGCCGACAGCGGTCTGCCGTTCGAGGAGATGGACAAGGAACGCGTCGGCGTCTACCTCGGCATCACCGAGCACGGCAACGTCGAGACGGAAAACGAAATCTACGAGATTTCCCAGTTCGACTACGACACCAAAGTCTGGAGCCACCACCACAACCCCCGCACCGTCGCCAACAACCCGGCGGGCGAGGTGACGCTGAGCCTGAAGATCACCGGCCCGCACCTGACGCTCGGCGCCGCCTGCGCCGCGGGCAACGCCGGGCTGATCCAGGGCCTGCAAATGCTGCGGCTGGGCGAGGTCGACATGGCCCTGTGCGGCGGCGTCAGCGAGAGCATCCACACCTTCGGCATCTTCGCCTCCTTCGCCGCCCAGGGAGCGCTGGCCTGCTGCGGGACGGACGGCTCCCCGGCCCAGGCCTGCCGGCCGTTCGACCAGGACCGCAAGGGCATCGTCGTCGCCGAGGGCGGCGGGATCGTCACCCTGGAGCGGCTCGACTCCGCCAGGAAGCGCGGCGCCAAGGTCTACGGGGAGATCGTCGGCCACGCGATGAACAGCGACGCCAGCGACTTCGTCCTCCCCAGCCGCGACGGGCAGGCCCGCTGCCTGGAGATGGGCCTGGAGCGGGCCGGACTGGGGCCGGAGGAGATCGACCTCCTCTCCTCCCACGCCACCGCCACGGTGCAGGGGGACATCGAGGAAGCGACCGCGATCGGCAGCGTGTTCGGCGACTGCTCGACCCCGCCGGCGGTCAATAACACGAAATCCTTCATCGGCCACGCGATGGGCGCCGCCGGGGTGCTGGAGCTGCTCGGCAACCTGCCCAGTTTCGAAGACGGCGTGGTGCACCCGACCATCAACTGCCCGAACCCGGACCCCAGGTGCCCGGTCCCGAACCTCGTCGCCGAGGAACCCCGGCGGGTCGGCCGCGTGGACCACGTGCTGAACAATTCGTTCGGCATGCTGGGAATTAATTCCGTCGTGATCGTGAAGCGTCCGCCGAACGACGTCGCCTCCGCGTGGGCGAACTGAGTCGCGGGCGAACCGAAGTCGAACCTTTTTACAACGTGCTCGTATGACCCGTCCCGAAATCCGCGGGGTGATCCTCGACATCCTCGAGAACATCGCCCCGGACGAGGACCTCTCCGAACTGAACGACAGCGAACCGTTCCGGGAGCAGATGGAGCTGGACTCCATGGACTTCCTGGACATCGTCATGGAGCTGCGCAAACGCTACCGCGTGCAGATCCCCGAGGAGGATTATCCCAACCTCAACACGATGGACGGCACGGTCGATTATCTCGAACCGAAGCTGGCGGACACGCCGGTGTAGGGTCCGCTATGCGGATCGTTTATCTCACAGCGTAAGCCACTCGAGACGGTCCGCAGAGCGGACCCTACGGCATGGCCTCCCCCGCTTCTCAATACGACGTCCTGATCATCGGCGCCGGCCTGTCCGGGCTCGCCGCGGGGATTCGGCTGGCGCATTACGAAAAGCGGGTGGCGATTCTTGAACGCCACACCACGATCGGCGGGCTGAACAGCTTTTATCAGCTCCGCGGGCGCCGGCACGACGTGGGGCTGCACGCGGTCACGAACTTCCGGCCGCCGACGCTCAAGCCGCTCGGTCCGCTGGCGAAATTGTTGCGGCAACTCCGCATCTCCTGGGACGAGTTCGACCTCAAACCGCAATGCGGCAGCCGGGTGGTGATGCCGGGGGCCGACCTGCGGTTCACGAACGATTTCGAGCGCCTGCAAAGCGACGTCACCGAGCGGTTCCCGGAGCAGGTCGACGGATTTAACAAGCTCGACGCCGCCGCCATGGCGGCGGACACCTTCGACGAGTCCCCCGGTTTCCTTCCCAGCCGCGACCGGGTGCGGGAATTTATTACCGACCCGCTGCTCGAAGACCTGCTGTTCGCCCCGGTGCTGTTCTACGGCAGTCCCACCCCGCACGACTGCGACTGGCGGCAGTTCGCGATCCTCTGGCGGGCGTTGTACCGCGAGGGTTTCGGCCGTCCGCACGACGGGGTGAAGCCGATCCTCAAAACGCTCGTCCGTCGGTATAAAGCGCTCGGCGGGGACCTGTGGTTGCGGCACGGGGTGAAGGAAATCCGCTCCTCCGGCGGCAAAACCGTCGGCGTGACGCTGGACGACGGGACGGAGATCGACGCCCCCCACGTCCTCTCCTCCGCCGGTCTGCCGCAAACGGCCGAGTTGGCCGGCGACGCCGCCGAACTGCCGACCGACCCGGGGCCGCTTTCCTTCGTGGAGAGCATCAGCGTGCTGGACCGCCCCGCCGGGGAGCTGGGCTACGACGACACCGTCACCTTCTATTCCACCCGCGACCCCCGGACCGGCGACCGCTTCCGCTACGCCAACCCCGAGGAACCCTGCGACCTCACCAGCGGCATCGCCTGCTCGCCGGACAATTATCAATACGACGAACCGCACGCCGAAGGCTGCCTGCGACTGACCGTGCTGGCGAACCCGCAGTATTGGGCCGGGCTCGAACCGGACGTCTATCAAGACGAAAAGGCCCGCTGGCACGCCGCGGCGCTGGACGCGGGGCGGGACTTCGGCGTGCTGCCGGACCTGACCGGGGCCGAGGCGGGGCGGGTGCTGGACACGGATGTGTTCACCCCCAAGACGATCACCCGCTTCACCGGGCACCCGAACGGGGCGGTGTACGGCTCCGCGACGAAGCTGCGGGACGGGCGGACCGGGTTGGACGGGCTGCACGTCATCGGGACGGACCAGGGCTACCTCGGGATTGTCGGGGCGATGCTGTCCGGCGTTTCGATTGCCAACCGACTTCTCACATGACCCGCTGGACGGGCGGTTTTCGCTCCGTTTAGGGTTTGACCGTTCACCGCCCCTGATTCGCTCGTTCCCGTCCTCCATGAAGATTCTCGTCACCGGCGGAGCCGGGTTCATCGGCTCGCATATCGTGGACGGGCTGTTGGCCGCCGGTCACGAGGCGGCGGTCCTGGACGACCTCAGCAGCGGGGCGCGGGACAATCTGCCGGACGACGTGCCGCTGTACGTCGCCGACATCCGCGACGCCGCCGCGGTGCGTGAGGCGTTCGCCAAGGAGTCGCCGGACCGCGTCTGCCACCAGGCGGCCCAGATGAGCGTCTCCCGCAGCGTGCGGGAGCCGGTGTTCGACGCGGAGACGAACGTCGTCGGTCTGCTCAACGTCTGCGAGGCGGCCCGCGGGGCGGGCGTGGACCGCATCACCTTCGCCAGCACCGGCGGGGCGCTGTACGGCGACGTGACGGAGCCGGCCGACGAGGAGCACGCCCTGCTGCCGATCGCCCCCTACGGCATCACCAAAAAGGCCGGCGAGGACTACCTGCGGTTCTACGCCCTGCAGTACGGCCTGACGACCGCTGCCCTGCGGTACAGCAACGTCTACGGCCCCCGCCAGAACCCGCACGGCGAGGCCGGCGTGGTCGCCATCTTCGCCAAGAACCTGCTGGCCGGGCAGCCGATCACGATCAACGGCGACGGCAAGTACGTCCGCGACTACGTGCACGTTTCCGACGTGGCCGCGGCGAACGTCGCGGCGCTGACCGGCGAGCTGCCGAAGGGCTTCAGCGCGTTCAACGTCGGCACCGCCGTCGGCGCCGACGTGAACGAACTGGCGGACGCCGTGATCGCCGGGGTGAAGGCGACGCGGCCGGGCGTCGACCTGCCGACGCCCTCCCACGGCCCGCCCCGCGACGGCGACCTCCGCAGCAGCATCGTCTCCCCGGCCAAGGCGGCGGCGGAGCTGGGCTGGGAGCCCCGGGTGAAGATGGAGGTCGGCATCGCCGAGACCGTCGCCTGGTTCGCCGAGAACGGCTGAGCCGGCGACCCGCCCGCGGCGGCGTCGGTCGCCGGCCTATTTGCCGAGGCTCGGCCAAGCGTCGGAGTTGCTGCACGATTCCCGGCTGATTCCGGAGTCCGGCAACTCCCCGCCGAACCGCTCCTCGTAGACTTCGTGCGGGAGGTAGCAGAACTCCTCGCATTCGAAGTCGCACAGGGCGTTCTCCGGCACGCGGTCGACCGCTTCGTAGAACGCTTGGCCGCAGGCCACGATGAACCCGCGACAGTAGAGGAAGCCGTCGTCGGAGCCGTCCGTCGCCTCGTGCACCTCCTCGCGGTCGATGTCGTACAGCTTCTGTTCGAGGATCCGGTCGAACGCGATCAGGTCCTCCTCGGAGAGCGTTTCCAGGTCGCGTTGCAGCGCTTCGAGGAATACGTCCTCCTCCGGGATCATGCCGAGGTTGTCCTCGTCGAAATAACGTTCCACGAAGGCCTCCCGCTTGGCTTCGTCGCCGATCGTCCCTTCCAATTCGGTGCGGAACGCCGCGTTCTCCGGCGAGGCCTCCCAGGCGGCGTCGATCATCTGCCAGAAGCGAACTTCGTCCATGAGAGCGATCCGGTTGGGGAGCGGGAGCGAAACGCGACGTGCCCACGATATCCCGTTCGCCGCCCCGCCGCCCCGTCGGCGCTATGTTGGGGGGGATCTATTGAGGAAACACGACTTCGCGGGGACCGGGCGGTGCGGTGGCGACTGGGGGCGACGGGCTACTACAACCGCGGTTGGCGGGGGGCGTTCTTTCCGCCGGGGCTGCCGCAGTCGAAGTGGCTGTCGCACTACGCCACGCGGTTCGACGCGATCGAACTGAACGCCACCTTCCACGCGGCGCCCACCCGCCAGCGGGTGCGGGACTGGGCGGCGAAGGTGCCGGACGACTTCCGGTTCAGCCTGAAGGCCCCGCGGGCGGTCACGCACGACGTCGCCCTGAAGGACGCCGCCGACCCGCTGGCGGCGTTCCTGGAGTCCGCCGTCGAGATGGGGCCGAAGCTGGGCGCGGTGCTGCTCCAGTTCGGCCCGCACCACGGCGTGGGCGAGTTGCCGGCGCTGGAGCGGTTGCTTGCCGGCCTGCCGCACGACGAAGTGCGGTTCGCCGTCGAGTTTCGGGACGCCTCCTGGCTCGTCCCGCCGGTCTATCGCGCGCTGCGGGCCCACGGGGCGGCGTTGGTCGCGGCCGACCTGGACGACCTGCCGGCGGCGGCGGGGATCGTGCCGACGGCGGACTTCCTGTACGTCCGCCTGCTCGGCAAGCACGGACGATTCGAGTCGGAGGACCATGAATTGTTCGACCCCACCCCCCGCCTGACCTGGTGGCGGGACCGCCTGCAGCGGGCGATCGCTTCCGGCCGGTTCGGCGAGGGGGGCCCGGCGACGGCGTGGGTTCTCAGCAACAACGATTTCGCCGGGCACGCCCCCGCCACGCTGCGGCGGTTCGCCGGACTGACGGGCGTGAGTCTGCCGGGGGACGAGGCGAAGGCCCAGGCGGACCTGTTCGACTGAGGCGCCCCGCCGCGAACGACTGGCGCCGGGGGATCGCTCGCGCCCCAAGTGTCGGGTTTACGGCCTGGTCGGCCGATTGTGGGAAGACGACCACCGTCTGTTCCATCGGATCGCCGCCGTGTTGCGCCCCGCCCGCCGTCTTCTGATCGCCGCCGCGGCGATCTGCGCCGTCTCCGCCACCCTGCCCGCGGCGCGGGCGCAGGGGGTGGTCCCCGGCAGCGGCAAGCTGCTGACCCAGGCGTTGGACGACTTCGAGGCCGAAGACTGGACCTGGATCCCCAACAGCCCGAAGTCCTCCAACGAGGACGACAACCAGCGCCGCTACCCCGCCGGCCGCAGCGCCAACGGCTTCTGGGCGGAGTCCATGAAGCGGGGCATGCCGGACCATATTCTCCGGATCCCCACCCCCCCGGGCGGCCTGCCGGGCAGCAAGGGGAGCCTGCTGATCTGCACGCTCAACAGCGGCATTCCCGGCCGCACCAGCTACGAGCCGATGCAGGACGACCTGATCCTGAACTGCTCCCAGAAGGTCGGGCAGATCCCGGTCAGCCGCTCCCCCAACTTCACCGTCCGCGTCTGGATGCCGGCGTGGGAAGACTGGAGCACCTATAAAGGCAGCCACTTCGGCATCCGCGGCGCCTGCCGGACGACCACCTCGGAGCAGAAGGGCAAGTTCATCTTCACCCGCAGCGTGCAGACCACCGAGCCCTACTGGCCCGGCATGTTCATCCAGTACCTGCCCCGCGGTCTGGACGATCGGAGCGAGCCCTGCGCCGCCTGGATTATCCGCGGCAACAACCAGGGCAACGATTATCGCGGCCCGGTTATCACCAAGCCGGGCTGGTGGACGGTCGGCATGAGCTTCACCCCGGACGGCCGCGTTCACTATTACCTCTCCGAGGGCGTGGACGAACTGACCGTCGCCGACCACGTCGGCAGCGCCTTCCCCTACGGCTTCCGGGCCGAGCAGTTCGTCACGCTGTTCTTCAACTCCCTCAGCAAGAACAACGGCGTGGAGTGGGGCACCCCGTTCGTGGTCGACGATCCGAAGGTGTACTCGCTGTACTGAGCCGCGAACGATCCGAGACGGTCTCGCTCAGCCGCGATTGGGGGGCTCCTCCCCCGGTCGCGGCTGTTTTCCGTCGAGCCGGTTCGGTTCGACGACGACCACGTCCGGTCGCCGCTCCGGCGGGACGAACGTGGCGAAGGACATCGTGATCCGGGATTTTAAATAGTTCGCGGCTCCGCGCTTGATCTGCCGACGCAGCCCCGGGATCAGCAGGCTGAACCCGGCGACGTCCGTCATCAGGCCCGGGGTGAGCAGGAACGCCCCGGCGATGAGGATCAGCACGCCGTCGATCGCGGCGTCGGCCGGGGGGCGGCCCGCGGCGGCGTCCTTCCTGAGGCGACGCAGCGTCGCCGCCCCCTGATAGCGGGCCAGCGCCGCCCCGGTCAGCCCGGTGAACACGATCAGCGCGATCTCCGGCCAGAAGCCGATATATCCCGCCAGCCAATAGAGCAGCGCCAGTTCCGCGGCGGGAACCAGAACAAACAGCAGGGCGAGGCGGGCGAGCATACGGGCGGTTCCCTGGGCCTATCGTTCCATGCCGGAACCAAGGTCGTCCGCTTCGCCGCGGCCGCCGACGTGCTCCAACATGAAGCCGGCCAGCGCGGTCCAGCCGGTCTGGTGGCTGGCCCCGCAACCGCGGCCGTTGTCGCCGTCGAAGTACTCGTAGAACAGGATCAGGTCCTGCCACGCCGGGTCCTCGGCGTAGCGGACCTCCTCGCCGTGACAGGGGCGGCGGCCCTGCTCGTCCGGCTGGAACAGCGAGATGAGCCGGCGTTCGATTTCCTGAGCGACCTCGGCGAGCGTCATCGTCGTGCCGCTGCCGGTGGGGCATTCGATTTGGAACTCGTCGCCGTAATAGCGGTGGAACCGCTGGAGGGCTTCGATCAGCAGGAAATTGAGCGGGAACCAGACCGGCCCCCGCCAGTTGCTGTTCCCGCCGAACATCGAGGTGCGGCTCTCGGCGGGGGTGTAGCGGACCTCGTGGGTGGCTCCGTCGAGTTTAAAAACGTACGGCTCCTTGTCGTAAATCCTGGACATGCTCCGCACCCCGTACGGGCTGAGGAATTCCTCCTCGTCGAGGACGTAGGCGAGGATGCGCTCCAGCTTCTCCCGCGTGGGCACGCTGAGCAGCCGCAGGCCGTGCTCGCCCTCGGCGGTGTCCTGCTCCATATAGGCGAGGCCCTCCAGCATCTCCTTGCGGTTCTTCAGGAACCACCGCATCCGCTTGCGGAAGTTCGGCAGCCGGTCGATCACCGCGTCTTCCAGCACGTCGACGGTGAAGAGCGGAATAATGCCGACCATACTGCGGAGCTTCATCGTGAAGGCCCGCTCTCCGCAGATGAGGCGGTCGTAATAGAAGCCGTCCTCCTCGTCCCACAGGCCGGACCCGCCGACGGTGTTCATCGCGTGCCCGATGGCGATGTAGTGCTCGAAGAACTTGCTGGCGACGTCGGCGTACACCGGGTCTTCGCTGGCTAGTTCGAACGCGATCGACAGCATCGAGGCGCAATAAAACGCCATCCAGGCGGTGCCGTCGGCCTGCTCCAGGTGCCCGCCCTCCGGCAGATTCTTGGAACGGTCGAACACCCCGATATTATCGAGCCCTAAAAAGCCGCCGCCGAACACGTTGCGGCCGGTCGGGTCCTTGCGGTTCACCCACCAGGTGAAATTCATCAACAGCTTTTGGAACGCCCGGGCGAGGAACGCGCGGTCGCGTTTGCCGGGCTCGCCGCTCATCTGATAGACCCGCCACACCGCCCAGGCGTGCACCGGCGGGTTGACGTCGCTGAAGTTCCATTCGTAGGCGGGAATCTGCCCGTTGGGGTGCATATACCACTCCCGCAGGAACAGGATGAGCTGATCCCGGGCGAAGAACGGGTCGAGCTTGGCGAACGCCACGCAGTGAAACGCCGTATCCCACGCGGCGAACCAGGGGTACTCCCATTTGTCGGGCATCGTGAGGATGTCCCGACTGAACAGGTGCGTCCACTCGCTGTTCCGCCCGACCTTCCGCTTGTCCGCGGGCGGCGGCTGGGCCGGGTCGCCTTCCAGCCAGTCGTTGACGACGTAGTAATAAAACTGCTTCGTCCAGATCAGCCCGGCGTCCGCCTGCCGACAGATCATGCGGTCGCCCTCCGACATGCCGGAGGGATATTTGGCGTCGTAAAACGCGTCCGCCTCCGCGCGGCGGCGGTCGAACAGTTCGTCGAACTCGGGGCCGAACGGCTCCTCCGGGCTCTCCGATTCGTTGGAGAGCCGCAGTTCGACGACCGCCTCGCCGCCGCCTTTCACCCGAAGTTTATAGTGCGCGCCGGCCTTCGTGCCGGAGCGGGCCCGTTTCACGACGCCCTTTTCCGCGTGCACGATCAGACGGTGGAAGGCGTCTTTGCAGTACGGGTCGGGGTTGTCCGCGTTGAACAGGACGGACCGGTTCGTTTCGTTGTCCGTGAACAGCCAGCGGGGCTTCTTGCCCCGCATGCCGGGGCCGGCCCAGAAATTAAACGGCTCCAGACTGGCGTGCTCCGTCCGCAGGCAGCCGGCGTTGCGGTCGAGGCGGATATCCGGCCGGGGCCAAGCGCCCTCCTGTCCGTCCCGGCCCCAGCTCCAGGTGTTGCGGAACCAAAGTTGAGGAATCAGGTGCAGCGTATTGAGCGGCCCGTGATTCGTGATCGTCAGCCGGATTAAAATATCGTTCGGGCTGCCTTTGACGTACTCGCACAGCACGTCCCAGTGCCCGCGGTCGAAGGCGGAGGTGTCGGTCAGTTCGTATTCCGGCACGTCCCGGCCGCGGCGGGCGTTTTCCTCCAGCAGTTCCCGATAGGGGAAGGCGGCGTGCGGGTATTTATAGAGCCCCTTGCAGTAGGACGCGGTCGGGGTGGCGTCGAGGTAGTAGTAGCACTCCTTGACGTCCTCCCCGTGGTTGCCCTCGCGGCCGTCGAGGCCGAACAGGCGCTCCTTGAGGATGCCGTCCTCCCCGTTCCACAGCGCCAAACTGAAGCAGAGGCGGCATTCGCGGTCGGTGAAGCCCATCAGCCCGTCCTCGCCCCAGCGGTAGGCCCGGCTGCGGGCGTGGTCGTGTGGGAGGTACTTCCAGGCGTTGCTGTCCGCGGAGTAGTCCTCGCGGACGGTGCCCCACTGCCGCTCGGACAGGTAGGGGCCCCAACGCTGCCAGTTACTGCCGGGAACTCGGGCGACGGCGGCGGAGAGCCGCTGGCTTTCGACGGACGTGCCGCTGGGCTGCATGCGGGGCGGGAGCGGAGAGAACGGGCGTGGTGCGAGGCGGTCGGGGGCGGAATGGTAGCCCGGCCGCCCCCGTTCCCGAACCGCCCCGCGAAGATGCGACGCGGCGACCGCGGGTGCGCCTCGTCGCGGCGCCCGGCACGACGCGCGACACAACGCCCGTCGAGACGTCCGCCGACGCCCGGCGGCGGGGACGGGCGGACCGACCGCGGTCAGTCGGCGCGGGTCTCGCCGATGGAGCGGTCGTCGTCGTGGCGGGGCCAGGCGAGGTGGAAGGTGGCGCCGCGGTGGTCCTCGCCGACGCCGCGGCTCTCCACGGTGATGTCCCCGCCGTGCTCCCGCAGAATCTTACGGCTGACGGCCAGGCCCAGGCCGGTGCCCTTGCTGCCCTTGCCGCTCTCGAACGGTTCGAAGATCGCCTCCGCCCGGTGCGGCGGGACGCCGGGGCCGTCGTCGGCGATGTTCACCCCCACGTAGTCCGACTCCGGCCAGTGGGCGGTGGCGATCCGCACCAGGCCGCCGGAGCCGCCGCGGGCGTCGCGGCCCTCGGCGGCGGCGTCGACGGCGTTCAGCGCGACGTTCAGCACGGCCCGGTGCATCGCGTCGGCGTCGAACCAGGCGGGCGGCACCGCGGCGGCGTCCAGTTCGACGCTCACCCCCACCTCCGCCGCCCGGGCCCGGGCCAGCCCGACGGCGTCGGCCACGGTCGCGGCGACGTCGCCCCGCTCCAGCTCCGGCCGGCGGTCCTTGCCGAACGTGAGCATGTCCGTGACGAGGTGCAGAATTCGCTGCTGGTTCCGCTCCACGATCTCCCAGCCCTGCCGGGCCAGTTCCTCGTCGTGGCGGTCCAGCCCGGTCTTCACCAGGTGCCCGCCGCCGCCCAGGCCCTGCAGGATGTTTTTAATGTGGTGCGACAGGGCGGAGATCGTCTGCCCGACCGCCGCCAGCCGTTCGGCCCGCACCAGCGCCGTTTGATAGCGGACCGCCTCCACCGCCAGCGCCGCCTGTCGGCCGACGGCCAGCAGCATGTGGAGATGATCGTCCGTGAAGCGTTCCGGCAGCGGGTTGAGAATGCTGGAGCCGGCGTCGGCGGTGGTGTCGAGATACATCACCCCCTCCACGTCGTCCCGGCCCCGCAGCGGCACGCAGAGGGCCTCCCGCACACCGGCGGCCATGATGCTCTGGGTCGGGTCGAATCGGGAGTCGTGGGCGGCGTTGCCGGTCCGCAGGGCCCGCCCCGTGCTGAGAACGTGATCGGCGATCGACCGGCTGACCGGCATCGGCCGGCCGCTGGCGCCCGGCGAGCCGCCGTCCAAACTGCCGACGGCGTCGCTGCGGGCGTGGTCGCGGTCGCGGCGGGCGGCGGGACGGAGGCGCCCTTCGGAGTCGGTCAGCAGCACGCAGCCGCGCTCGGCCCCCACGGCTTCCAGCGCCAGGTCCAACAACCGGCCGAGCAACTGCTCCGTGTTGAGCGTCGGGCGGACGGCCTCCTCGGTGACGCGGTAGAGCACCTGCAGGGTGGCCGCCGCGTTGCCCACCGGCGTCGCCGCCCGCCGGCCGGAACTGGCCGGCAGCGCAGAGAGCGTCGCCCCCGTCGGGTCGTCCGTGGCGGAGCCGACAAGGCTCACCCCCGCCCGGGAGTCGTCGGAGGAGGGCCGGGAGAACAGCAGCGTCGTGCGGCCGACCTGCACGCGGTCCCCGTCGGTGAGGCGGGCGGGGCCCTTCAGCTTGGTCCCGTTGAGCAGCGTGCCGTTGGAACTGCCGATGTCGGACAGCTCGTAGCGGGCGTCCCCGCAGCGGACGACGGCGTGACGGCGGGAGACCTCCGTATCCCGCAGGCGGACGGGGTTCGCCGTCCCGCGGCCGATGCCGACCGGCACGGCCTCGACGGCCGACTGATCCGCGGTCGGCAGGGTGAACCTTCGGCCGGCGTCCGGGCCGACGGTCACCAGCAGCGTGCCGACAGTCACCGGGGCGTCGGGTTGTCGGGGGAAGGGGGCGGGAGCGAAATGGCGGGGCGGTCGCGTCGGGCGGCCTCCGGTCCGGCATTATAGCCGACGACGCATCGCCAGCGGACCCTCGATCGGCGCCGGATCGTCCGGCGGCGGGGCGGTGGCGTCCGAGCGAACCGGTTCGGGGGCGGGAAGCGGTTCGGCAATGTTTTCGACCGGCGCCGCGCCTCGGTCCGACGCCGGGCCCTGGTCCGACGGGGCGGCGAGGCCCGGCGGGACGGCGCTGTAACGGCCCCGCTCCGGCGGGGCCGCGGTCCCGGCCGGGGCGATCGACAACGGGGCCGCGAACGGGCCGGCCGGAGCGGCGGCGGGGCCGCGGTCCATGCGGGCGAGGGCTTCCTTGTCCGTCGGCCCGGCGGGCACCTCGCCGGCCAGTACGAGGTTGAAGCGGTAGGTGCCGCTGAATCCCAGCGGCAGGTCGTAGTCCGGCCGCGGGGCGAGGTGCCGGCGCAGGCCGCAGCCGCAGAGCGTCGTCGCGGCGGCGGCGACGAACAGGGCGAGCGCGGCGAATCGCGGCGAAAACGTCACCCCAAACGCATCGGCCCGCACGATCCGCCCACGCCGGTCCGGCGCCGGCGGCGCCGGACCGGAAAGCGTGGGGGACCGTGCGGGTCGTGCCGACGGGGCGGACGGCCGAACGCCGCCCCGCGTTCTTGGAGCCTCATTTCCAGGGCCCGCGGGGGGGCAGGCCCGGTTGATCGGGGCTCAGCCCTTGGCTTCGGCGTAGCGGCGGCCGACCTCGTCCCAGTTCACCACGTTCCAGAAGGCGGAGACGTAGTCCGGGCGCTTGTTCTGGTACTTCAGGTAGTAGGCGTGCTCCCAGACGTCCAGGCCGAGGATCGGCGTGCGGCCTTCCATCAGCGGGCTGTCCTGGTTGGGGGTGCTCTCCACCTTCAGGTTCCCGCCGTCGACCGTCAGCCAGGCCCAGCCGGAGCCGAAGCGGGTCTTGGCGGCCTCTTCGAACTGCTCCTTGAACGCGGCGAAGCTGCCGAAGGCGCCGTCGATCGCGGAGGCCAGCGCCCCGCTGGGCTCCCCGCCGCCGCCCGGCTTCATGATCGTCCAGAACAGGCTGTGGTTGGCGTGCCCGCCGCCGTTGTTGCGGACGGCGTTCTGCTTGTCGGCCGGGACGGCGGAGAGGTCGGCGATCAGCTCCTCGACCGGCTTGCTGTCCAGCCCGGTGCCCTCCACGGCGGCGTTCAGCTTGGAGACGTAGCCGGCGTGGTGCTTGTCGTGGTGGATCTCCATCGTCTGGGCGTCGATGTTCGGCTCCAGCGCGTCGAACGCGTAGGGGAGATCGGGGGTCGTATAGGCCATCTGAGTTCTCGGGCGTGAGGAAACGATCCGTAGGTCTCATTGTGGAATCGCCGTTCCGGACGAACAACCGACCCATTCGGCTTCGCCGGCGGAACCGGCCCCATCACTGTCGTTCTCCCCGCGGGCGTCGGGGGGTTCTCCCCACCCCCTCCGGCGGAGTCGGGGCGTGGTCGGGCTTGCCGAGGCCTTTACACTTGCGAACCGCCTCCGCCCCGGCGGGTCGTCCCCCGCCCCCGCGCCCCCTCCGCGAGCGTTCCCGTTACGTCCTCCCCCCGCACGCTGACCGCCCTGCCGGTCTACAACGAGGTCACCCACCTGCGCCCCGTGCTGGGCGAGGTGCGGCGCTACGCCGACGCGATCCTCGCGGTGGACGACGGTTCCACCGACGGCAGCGGCCCGTTGCTGGACGAACTGGCCGCCGAGTGGGCTGAAGAGGAAGGCTGTTGCGAACTGGTCGTTCTGCATCAGCCGGAGAATCGCGGCTACGGCGCCGCCCTCGTCGCCGCGTTCGACGCCGCCGTGGACCTCGGCTACGACCGGCTCGTCACCATCGACTGCGACGGCCAGCACCAGCCGGCCCTGATCCCGGACCTCGCCGCGGCCTTGGACGGCGACGGGGAGCACGTCTCCGGCCCGGTCGACATGGTCTCCGGCAGCCGCTACGCCGCGGAGTTCGCCGGCGACAGCGAGGCCCCGGAGGATCGCCGGGCGATCAACCGGCTCGTCACCCGATTCCTCAACGAACGGCTCGGCTCCGTCTGGGACGTGACGCTGACGGACGCCTTCTGCGGGTTCAAATCGTACCGGGTCGACGCCCTGAAACGGCTGGCGATCACGGACCCGGGCTACGCCATGCCGCTGCAACTTTGGGTACAGGCCGCCGCGGCGGGACTGAAGATCGCGGAATACCCGGTGCCGCGCGTGTATCTTGAGGAGGAACGCAGCTTCGGCGGCTCGCTGGACAAGTCGGCGGCCCGGTTGGCCCACTACCGCGACGTGCTCTCGGCGGAGTTGGCCCGGCATTCGCAGTTGCCGCGTGAGCCGGACGCGGCGACGTTCCTCGTCCTGCCGAATTAGCCGCCCGTTCGCCGTCCTCATTCACGTTCACGAGGACGGCGAACTCCTCCCAGATTCCCCCCGCCTGTGAAGTCCGCCCTGACGACCGCCGGCCCCGCGACCGCCGCCGCCTTTCTGGAGCCGGGCGCCCCCTCGCTGCGGGTGCCGCGGGAGGACCGGGCGATTCTGTCCGTGCCCCCGCTGGAGGCCCTGCCGGCGCTGGCGGAGGCGAACGCGGCGGCGGTCGCGGACGGTTCCGCCGCCGCCGGGTTGAACGTGCAGGGCCGCCCGCTGGGGGCGCTGCGGGACTGGACGCGACGGACGATCCTGCCGGGGGCGGCCCTCTACACCCGCTCCCTGGGCGTGACGGTCGAGGACCCGGATCCCGCCGCCCCGCTAATCGCCGGCGGGCACCAGCCGGAGCTGTTTCACCCCGGCGTGTGGGCGAAGAACTTCGCCCTCGGCCGCGTCGCCCGGCAGCTGTCGTCCCCGGAAAGCCGCGGCACGGCGCTGAACCTCGTGATCGATTCCGACCTGCTGCCCGGCACGCGGGTGCGGGTTCCGGCCGGCACGCGGCGGGCGCCGGCGGTGGAGTCCGTGCCGTTCGACGCCGACCGCTCCCCCCGCCCGTGGAGCGAAGCCGCGGTCCGCGACCCAATCCTGTTCGATTCCTTCGGCCTGCGGCTCGCCGAGAAGCTGGCGCCGTTCGGCCTGCGGCCCCTCGCCGCCGACCACTGGGGGCGGGCCTGCTGCGGCGATCGGCTGGCCCACCGGCTGACGGCCTTCCGCCGGGGCGTGGAGGGGGAGTGGGGGCTGTCGAACCTGGAGATCCCGATCGGCGCCGTCTGCGAGTCGGAGCCGTTCCTCTGGTTCGCCGGCCATCTGATCGCCCACGCGGCCCGGCTGCGGGAGGACCACAACGCCGCCCTGGACGACTACCGCGACCGGGCCGGCGTGAAGGCGGAGAACCGCCCGGTCCCGCCGCTGTCGCGAGTGGCCTCCAAAGCCGCCGGCGAGGCGATCGAACTGCCGTTCTGGGTTTGGGACGAGTCGAACCCGACCCGCCGCCGGGTGTTCGTCCGCAGCGTCGGCCGGAACCGGATGGCCCTCTCCGACGGCCCGCCGGACGAGGCGGAGGACTTCGTGGAGTTCCCCCTGTCGGAGTCGATGGACGCCTGCTGCGTGGTCGAGGCGTTGAAGAGGCTCCCGTCCCGCGGGGTGCGGCTGCGGACCCGGGCGCTGGCGACGACGCTGTTCGCCCGGCTCTGTTTGGGCGACCTGTTCCTGCACGGCATCGGCGGGGCGACCTACGACGCGGTCACGGACGGCATCGTCCGGCGGTTCTTCGGAATCGAGCCGCCCGCCTACGCCGCGGTCTCCGCCACGGCGCTGCTGCCGTTCGCCGAACCCTTCGGGGCGGATCCGGCGGGCGTGGGCGCCTTGGAACGCCGGCTCCGCGACCTGCGGTTCAACCCGGACCGGCACCTGCCGACCCCGCCGCCGGTCGCCGCGCAATCGCTCATCGACCGGAAGGAGGCGTTGATCGCGGAGCAGCGGGACGCCGCCGTCCACGGGCTGAGCCGCACCGAACGCCGGGCCCGCACCCCCGCCAACGCCGCCCGGCGGGAAGAACTGAACGCGGTGAACGCCGCCCTCGCCCAGTTCGTCGCGGAGCAGTCCGCTGCCGCCCGGGCGGAGCTGGCCGACTTGGAGGAGCGCCTCGCCGCCGACAAGCTGCTGACCAGCCGCGAGTTCAGCTTCGCCGTGTTCCCCGAGGAGGTGCTGCGGCCGTTCCTCACCGGGATTCTGAACGGTTAGCCGCCGTCTGAGCCCCGACCGTGAGGGAGGGGCCGTTCGTACGTGGCCGGTTGACGGTTCGCGTCGAATCGTTTGCACCGCCGAGAGCGGCCCCTCCCTCACGGTCGGGGCTCATCGTTCTTCGACTTCGCTCATGCCCGATCGCGTCCTCATCACCGACGTCCCCTGGGACGACCTATCCGTGGAGCGGGCGGAATTGGCGCGGGTCGGGGCGACGCTGGACCGGGCCTCGGCGAACGACGAGGCGACACTCGCCCGGGAGGCCGCCGGGGCGAGCGGGCTGCTGACCTGCTGGGCGACGGTCTCCGCCGCCGTGCTGGAGGGGGCCGGGGAATCGCTGCGGGTCGTCGCCCGGCTGGGGACGGGCACCGACAACATCGACCTCGCCGCCGCGGCCCGGCTGGGTGTCCCGGTGACGCGGGTGCCGGACTACTGCGTGCCGGAGGTTGCCGATCACACCCTCGCCCTGCTGCTGGCGATCCGCCGGGACGTGGTCGGCAGCGTGAACGCCGTCCGGGCCGGGGAGTGGGACCCGGACCGGGCCGGCGGCCTGCGGCGGCTGGCGGGGGATGCGATCGGCCTGATCGGCTTCGGCCGCACCGCCGCCGCGGTGCGGGAGCGGGCTTTGGCCTTCGGCCTGACGGTTCTCGGCGAAAACCGCAGCGGCGACGACCGCGGGACCGGCTGCGAAATGGTTTCCCGGGAGGAACTGCTGGAGCGCAGCGACGTCGTCTCCCTGCACGCCCCGTTGACGGCGGAGACCCGCCGGACGGTCGACGCGGCGTTTCTGGAGCGGATGAAGCCGGGGGCCGTCCTGTTGAACGTCGCCCGCGGCGGGCTGATCGACGCCGACGCCGTGCTCGCCGCGCTCGAGAGCGGCCGACTGGCGGCGGTCGGGCTGGACGTGTTTGAGCCGGAGCCGCCGGGGGAGCGCCTTGAGGATTGGCACCCGCTGGCCCGGCACCCGCGGGCGTTCGTCACCCCGCACACGGCGTTCCTGAGCCGGGAGAGCCTGATCGAACTCCGCACCCGGGCCGCCCGACAGGTTGCCGACGTCCTGTCCGGCCGCCGGCCGGAACATCTCGTGGATCCGGCCGTCTGGGAACGGCGGACGGGCGACTGAGCGTCGGGCAAGCCGTTGCGCCCTCACCGGCTTCGGGCGTCGCTTGCGGTTTCGCGGCGCCCGAGAGTTCTCCGTCGCTGCGAAACCGCAAGCGGTTGTCGGACACGGAACCCACGGCCCAACCCGCCTTGGTTGGGCGACTTGGGGGCACTACGCCCCGAAGGCCTTCACGCCGCTTTTCAGCGCCAGCCAGCCGATGCCGATGACCGTCAGGCAGAGGGCGACGTAGCCCATCGGGGTGATGTTGATCCACAACTCGTGGAGCCAGTTCGCGTACCACGCCGCGTACCAACAGACGTTGTCCCACAGGGTGTTCAGCAGGTTCGACATTGGACCAAGCGGGGGCAGGGGAACGCGGGGCGGCGCAACCCTGCCCCGGGCCGCGGCGAGGGGCGGTCGCTCC
>NZ_JBINJD010000099.1:0-18904 GCF_043951915.1 Alienimonas sp. DA493
CGAGGGGCCGGGACGCTTCACGTTCGGCCCGAGAGCGAATGAGCCCGTGGAAGTCCCGGGAGTTCGGTCCTAACATGCGCCGCCCCGGGCTCATCCGCCCGGCGTCCATCCATCGCAGCACGTTCCCGCACGCAATATGCCCGCCGTCGCCGAACAGACCGACGCTCCCGCCTTCGTCCGCGTGGGCAAGCCCGCCCCGGACTTCGAAGTCACCGCCTACGATCGCCGCAAGGACGGTGACGAGGACGCCCAGTTCCCCACGATCAAGCTGTCCGACTACCGCGGGAAGTGGGTCTGCCTGTTCTTCTACCCGCGCGACTTCACCTTCGTCTGCCCGACGGAGATCGTCAGCTTCAACAACGCCCTCGACGAGTTCGAGGACCGGGACTGCGAAGTCCTCACCGGCTCCACCGACAGCGAATACACCCACAAAGGCTGGTGCGATTCGCACGAGGACCTCGGCAAGCTGAAGTTCCCGATGCTGGCCGACACCAGCCAGAAGGTCGCGAAGGCCTTCGGCGTGCTCGACGAGGACGCCGGTCTGGCGAACCGCGGCATCTACCTGATCGATCCGAACGGCGTGGTCCGCTGGATGGCGGTGCACGACCTGTCCGTTGGCCGCAACGTTGAGGAAGTGCTCCGGGTGCTGGACGCCCTGCAGACCGACAAGCTGTGCCCCTGCAACTGGAAGGCCGGCGAGAGCACGCTCGACTAGTCCGTCGCGATTTCTGAGAGCCGCTCCCCCTTGGTCGGGAGCGGCTCGTTTTCGTTTTCCGCCCGCCCCGCCGAGCCCATGCCGATCTCCCCCCTGCCGGAAAGCGAGGCCGCCGACAAGGCCGCGCAGACCTACGACCGCCTCAAGGACATGCTGGGCGCCGACGCGGTGCCCGAGGCGTTCCTGACGCTCGGCCGCGCCCCCGCCCTGCTGGGCGACTTCTATATGAACTTTAAGAAGTTCGTCTGGAAAGAGGGCAAGCTCGACCGGCGGACGAAACTGCTTGTCGCCCTGTCGGTCGCGCTCAAAGAGGCGAGCGGTCCCTGGACGGAGTTCTACACCGGGCTCCTGAAGGAGGAGGGCGTGACGGAGGAGGAGATCACGGACGTCGCCGCCCTGGTGGCGACGAACGCGACCTACAACACCTTCTTTAAGTTCCGCAAACTCTCCGGCACGGACCTGTTCGACGGCCTGCCGGTCGGCCTGCGGGCCCACGCCTTTCAAGCAACGTCATTCGACGAGAAGACGGTCGAACTGATTAACACCGCGATCTCCGACCTCAACGCCTGCGAGCCCTGCGTCGCCGGACACGTGAAGAAGGCCCGGGCTCTCGGGCTGGAGCCGGAGGCGATCTTGGAGGCGATCCAGGTCACGGCGGTCGTGTACAGCGGCGTGCAGTTTACCAAGTCCGCTCAGGCCTGAGGCGACCGGTCGAATGAGTCTCGAACGCGACGACGAAGCCCCCTCCGGCGGCGGCTCCCAGACGACGGCCCCCCCGCCGCCGCAGAACGGCGACGCCGATTCGTCGGGCGGCGGCGTCGGCACGATCGCTCCCCCGGCGACGGCCCGCGGCCGCGACTGGGCGGCGTTGCGGCAGTTCAGCGTCTTTCTGGAGAACCGCGTCGGCAAACTCGCCGACCTCACCCGCACCGTCGAAGACGCTCACCTGCGGATCGTCGGCCTCTCGATCCAGGACGCGGCCGATTCCGCCGTCGCCCGCTTGATCGTGGACGACTACGAGCGGGCCCACGAACTGTTCGACCTGTCCGGGTTCTGCTTTTTCGAGTCCGACGTCGTGGCCGTCGAACTGCCGAACGTCGACAGCCCCGTCACCGACGCCTGCCGCACGCTGCTGCGGGCCGAGTTGGACGTGCACTACGCTTACACGATCGCCCTGCCGGACACGCCCCGCGGCGGGCTGGCGATCTACGTGGACGACGTGGACCTCGCCCTGGCCGTCCTCGGGAACAGCCGGCTGACGGTCGTGACCGAGGGCGATCTGAAGTCGCGGTTCGACTGATCGCCGGCCGCCCCGACGCCGCCTCCCCCGACAACGAGCCCGCCGCGGCTCGCTGGTGGGTTCGTCCGCTGAAGTGGGGGCTCACGCTGGCGGTGGTGGCCTTCGTCGGCTGGCGGGCGGTCGGACTGTGGGAGGACGCGGCCCGGCGGCCGTTCGATCTGCACCCCGTCTGGCTGCTGCCGGCCGGGCTGGCGTACCTTGCCGGTTGGCTGCCGAGCGTCTGGGTTTTCCGACTGTTATTGGAACGAGCCGGCCAGCGGGTCGGCTACGCTGACGCCGCCCGCGCCTACTACTGCGGGCACTTGGGGAAGTACGTGCCCGGCAAGGCGCTGGCGTTGGTGATTCGCGGGCGGCTGATCGTCGGCCGGGGCGGGACCTTCGGCGTGGGAACGCTCGCGGCGGGGTTGGAGACGCTAATCTCCATGGGCGCCGGGGCGGCCGTCGGCGTGGCGCTGCTCCCGTGGGGACTCGCGGGAACGGAGGCGGGCGAGCGGCTCGATCGGTTTCCGGGCTTTGGATTCCTGCTGGAACGGCCGCTGATCGCCGTCGCCGCGGTGGCGGTCGGCACGGCGTTGGCGTTGCCCGTGTTGGCCGCTCTGTTCACCCGACTGGCTGTGAAACTGGCGCCCGCGGAGGCCCGGGAGGCGGTCCGATTCGCCCCCGGCGTGCTGGCCGTGGGGCTGGCGGCGTGCGGAGTGGGCTGGGTCTGGCACGGCATCAGCCTGTGGTGCTGCGTGCGGGCCGTCGGCGGCACGGCGGAGGCCGCCGATCTGCTGGCCTGCGTGGGGGCGGCGGGGCTGGCGACCGCGGCCGGCTTCGCCGCGGTGTTCGCCCCCGGCGGGGTCGGCGTGCGGGAGGCGATCCTGATTGAAACCCTTTCCCCGCGGGCCGGCGTGGGGGCGTCGGCGGTCGCCGCGGCGGTCGTGCTGCGGTTGGTCTGGCTGGCAAGCGAGTTGTGCGCGGCCGCGCTGCTGTACTACGTTCGCCGGGTCCCGCCCGCCGGTTCCCCCCCCGGCTCTCGCGCTGGTTCCCCCCCAGACCCGCCCGCCGCCGATGCTGTCGATCCTCGTCCCGGTCTATAACGAGCGCGACAGCCTCGCCGAACTGCACCGCCAGGTGACGCGGGCCTGTGAGGACGCCGACCTCGCCTTCGAGATGATCCTCATGGACGACGGCTCCCGCGACGGGTCGTGGGAGATCATCGAGGGGCTGGCCGCGGCGGACGAACGGGTCAGCGGCGTGCGGTTCCGGCGGAACTTCGGCAAGGCGGCCGCCCTCACCGCCGGCATGCGGGCCGCCAGCGGTCGGCTCCTGTTGATGATGGACGCCGACCTGCAGGACGACCCCGCGGAAATCCCCGCCCTGCTGGCGAAGCACGAGGAGGGCTACGACGTCGTCAACGGCTGGAAGGAGCGCCGGCTCGATCCCTTCGGCAAAACGTTCCCCAGCAAGGTGTTCAACGGACTCGTCGGTCTGCTGACCGGCCTGAAACTGCACGACCACAACTGCGGCCTGAAGCTGTTTACGGCCGACGTGGCCAGCGAGATCCGCATCTACGGCGAACTGCACCGGTTCATCGCCGTGCTGGCCCACGCCCGCGGCTTCTCTGTGGCGGAGCAGAGCGTCAACCACCGGCCCCGCGTCCACGGGCACAGCAAGTACGGCGTCCGGCGGTTCCTGCGGGGGCTGCTCGATCTGCTGACCGTCACCTTCCTCACCGGCTACGGCCAGCGTCCGCAACACCTGCTGGGGGCCGTCGGCCTCGGTTCGTTCGCGCTCGGCTTTCTCGGGCTGGCGTACCTCGCCTGCGCCTGGGTGGCGATGAACGTGCTCGGCCTCGGCGAACCGGAACCGATCGGCGGGCGGCCGCTGCTGCTCTACTCAATCGCCCTGTTGCTCCTCGGGGCCCAGGCGCTGAGCCTCGGTCTGCTGGCGGAACTGGTGGTCAGCTACGTCACCCGGGACCGGGACAGCTACAGCGTGAAGGAGCGGACGCGGGACCGGGTCGTCGAAACCGACGAACCCACATTTGGAGCCGCGACCGTGAGGGAGCGTCTCTAGCCGGCGGCGACCGCGGAGGGCCGCTCCCTCTCGGTCGCGGCTCTATGAACCGGGCACGAGGAACAGTTCCCCGACGACGCGATCCTCCACCACGATCGGTTCGCCCGGCCGCAGTTCGCCGCGAGCGATCCGCTCCTCCAGGAACCCGGGCACGACCCGCGGGGCGAACCCGTAGCTGTTCCGGTAGCGAGCGATTTCCGCCCAGTTTACCGCGATCGCGGCGACGTCCGGCGGCAGCGGTTCGTCCGGGTCGGCCAGCGGCGGGTCGTCCCAGACAGTGGCGTAGATGGGCTGGAACTCCGCCCCGAACACCTGCGCCTCGCCGATGAGGATCACCGAGTCCTCCGGCCCGAAGCGGCTGTTCAAGGCGGCGATCAGCGGGGCGGTCCGTCGCTCCACCCACGGCCCGGCGGCTTTCGGGTCGGCGGAGAACGGGACCTCCCCGGCGATGCCGCCGACGCAGACGGCGAGGTTGAACAACACGCCGGCCCCCGCAGCGGTCCAAGCGGCGACGCGGACCGGCCATTCCTCCCGCGTCGTCGCCCACCGAAGCCCGGCCCCGGCCAGCACGCACCCGACCGGCAATAGCGGGACCCAGAAGCGGTCGATCCGGTGCGTGGCCAGATACCACAGCAGGATCAGCCCGCCCAAGGCCGCCGCCAGCCACCCAGCCCGCCGCGGCCCGGTTCGGTACGGCCCCGCCACCGCCGCCAGCGGGGCGAAGGCGATCAGCAGCGACGTGTGAAAGGTGTCGAGCCCCAACGGCTGACCGACCCAGTGCGGCCAGCGGGCCGGCGACCAGCCTGGCGGCGAGTGGGCGGCGGTCCAGCGGGCGTTCGTGGCCGCGTCCCAGCCGTCCCCGCCGAACAGCCCCCACAGCAGCGGGAAGACGGGGTTGCCGGTTTCGATGAGGTTCTTCAGGAGCCACGGCCCGGCGAAGACCGCGAAACCGCCGGCGAACGCCGCGAGTTTCCTCCAGTCCCGGCGGGCGATCAGCAGCGCGACCCCCGCCGGCGCCGCGATCAGCAGCAGGGCCGGGTATTTGCAGCCGAACGCCGCCCCGGCGAGCAGCCCCGCCAGCAGGGCCGGGCGGACCGAATGCAGCCGGCGCCGTCGCACCGCGATCGTGACCGCCAACAGCGTGAGCGTGCCGTAGGCGCACAGCGCCCCCTCCGCGTACGGGTGCAGGGCCAGCCGCACGGCCCAGGGGCTGGTGAGGAACGCCGCCGCGGCGAACCCTCCGCAGCCCGCCCCGAACAGCCGGCGGGCGACGCAGCCGGCGGCCAGCGCCGCCAGCGGGACGAACCCGGCCAGCGTCGCCTGTCCGGCGAGCGCCCCGACCCGCCAGTCCCCGCACAGGTGCATGCAGAGCAGCGTGAGCATCTCCGTCCCCGCCGGCATCTGCGTGTAGACGTTGTGCGGCAGCCGATCGATCCGCCCCGCTTGGAACCACTCCTTCGGCCCCTGGAGGTGATACTCGCGGGCGTCGAACTCCGTCGTGGGGACGGTGGAGCCGAGAGCGATCAGCACGAAGAATGGGGCAGCGGCGAGGGCAGGAATGAGCCAAACTCGCCCAATGTTGCCGAGGAGCGTCGGCCGATCGTTCCACTTCCGCGTCGAGGCCATCCAGCCGAAGACCGGCGGCCCGCTGATTTTCAGCAGAAGCACAAGGTAGGCGCCGCCAGCCAGCAGGAGCATGCCCGGCCCGATCCAATCCACGGTGCCCGATAGTCCGAGGAGCAAGATCAGCAGGGAGAGCACCCCGGCTCCGAGTCCGGCCTGAAACACCGTCGCCTCGTACGACGTCAATCCTTGGACCCGCACCGCTGCGAGCAGCCCCCACCCGAGGGCAAGCGAGAACAGCCACACGGCCGCCGCCGTCCCCCAAGCTGCCCACCGCCACGGGTGCAGCACGCCGGCGAGGCCGGTCGGCAGGTCGTCCGGCGTTTCGAACAGCTGCTCCGGGACGAGCAGCATGTTGCCGGCGATCGCGGCCCGGGTCGGCGCCGGGCCCGGCAGGTCGCGAGTGAAGAACCACAGGCTCGCCGCGACGACCCACGCCGCCGCGGCCCACGGAACCCACGGCCGGCTCCTCACTCTCTGCTCCATCAGGCCGGCAGCGTCGGCGGGCCGGCGTCGTGCCAGTCGAAGCCGAGGTCCAGCGCGACCGCCGAATGCGTCAGCGCCCCGACGCTGATCCGGTCCACGCCGCTCTCGGCGATCGCCCGGACCGTGTCGAGATTCACCCCGCCGCTGGCCTCCAGCTTCACAGCCGAGCCGGCCGCGTCTCGCTCTGCCACAGCCTGCTTCAGGGCCTTGGGCGGCAGGTTGTCGAGGAGAATCACGTCGGGCTCCGCCGGCAGCACGGCGGCGAACTGGTCGTGCCGGTCCACTTCCACGATCAGCAGCGCCCCGGCCGGCAGTTCGCCCTTCACCCGCCGCACGAGAGCCCCGAGGTCACCGTCTTCCCCCGTCCGCTCCCGCCAGGCGGCGAGGTGGTTGTCCTTCACCAGGCAGGCGTCGTGCAGGCCCATCCGGTGGTTCGCCCCGCCGCCGCAGCGGACCGCGTACTTTTCGAGCCGCCGGTAACCGGGGTGCGTCTTGCGGGTGTCGAGGATCGTGGCGGGCGTCCCCTCGGTCGCCTCCACGAATCGCCGGGTCAGCGTGGCGACGCCGGAGAGGTGCGTGAGGAAGTTGAGGATCGTCCGCTCCGCCGTCAGCAGGTCGCGGACCGGGCCGAACAGGCTGGCGACGACGCTGCCGGGGTGCAGGGCCTCGCCGTCTTTGGCGATCGGGAGCAGTTCCAGCGGGGCGTTCCCGGTCCGCTCGGCGACCGCGGGCAGGATGCGTTCGACGATCGGCAGCCCGGCCAGCACGCCGCGGCCGCGGCTCTTCACGTCGCACCCGCCCGTGGCGTCGGCGGGCACGAGCAGCCGGCTGGTCAGGTCGTCGCCGTCCGGGCCGAGGTCCTCGTCGAGGGCCAACGCGATCAGCGCGTCGGCGGCGCGGGCGTCGGCGTCGGAAAAGTTGGGCATTTCGGCGGGCACGGCCCTATCGTAACGCCGAGCGCCCGCGATGCCCTTGCCGACGAACGGCGGGGTCCCTTCCGAAA
This sequence comes from Alienimonas sp. DA493, assembly GCF_043951915.1. Classification (NCBI taxonomy): domain Bacteria; kingdom Pseudomonadati; phylum Planctomycetota; class Planctomycetia; order Planctomycetales; family Planctomycetaceae; genus Alienimonas; species Alienimonas sp. DA493. The sequence continues at coordinate 7,189 of NZ_JBINJD010000099.1, forward strand.
CGAATTTTGAGCAACAGATGATCGTCGGCGTTCCCACCGAAACGAAGTCGGACGAGTACCGCGTCGCGATGCTGCCCAGCGGCGTCGAAGACCTCACCGCGGCCGGTCACCGCGTGCTCCTGCAGGCCGGAGCCGGGCTCGGCAGCGGGATCGAAGACGCGGAGTACGCCGCCTGCGGAGCGGAACTCGTGGACTCCGCCGCCGACGTGTGGGGCGAGGCGGAACTGATCGTGAAGGTGAAGGAACCGCAGCCGTCCGAGTGGTCGCGGATGCGGCCGGGGCAGATCGTGTTCACCTACTACCACCTCGCTGCGGACCGGGAACTGACGGAGGCCGTCCGCGACACCGGGGCGACGGCCGTGGCCTACGAGACGCTCCGCGGCCGGAACGGCGACCTGCCGTTGCTCACCCCGATGAGCGAGGTCGCCGGGCGAATGAGCGTTCAGCAGGGGGCGAAGTTCCTCGAACGCCCGCAGGAGGGCCGCGGCATCCTGCTGGGCGGCGTGCCCGGGGTGCCGCCGGCGTACATCGTGATCCTCGGGGGCGGGGTGGTCGGCAAGAACGCCGCGAAGATCGCCGCCGGCTTCGGGGCGGAGGTGCGGGTGCTCGACGTCAACGCCGACACGATGCGGCGCCTCGGCGACGTGATGCCGCCGAACGTCATCACTGTGCACTCCGATCGGCACAACGTGCGGGCGGAGGTGTTGAAGGCGGACCTCGTCATCGGTGCCGTGCTGATCCCCGGCGCCGCGGCCCCGAAGCTGGTGACGCGCGAGGACGTCGCCGCGATGAAGCCGGGGGCGGTGGTGGTCGACGTCTGCATCGATCAGGGCGGCTGCTTCGAGACGAGCCGGCCCACCAGCCATGCGGAGCCGACCTACGTCGTCGACGGGGTGGTGCACTACTGCGTGACGAACATGCCCGGCGCCGTGGGGCGGACCAGCACCTTCGCCCTCTGCAACGTGACGTTCCCGTACGTCCGGCGGATCGCCTCCCTCGGACTGGCCGGGGCCTGCGCCGCCGAGCCCGGGCTGCGGGAGGCGGTGAACTGCCACGGCGGGGCGATCACCTACCGCCCGGTCGCGGAGACGTTCGGGCTGCCGTTCGTGGAACTGTCGTTCTGAACCGCGCCTCCGGCGTCGAAAGGGAAGGAGGTGGTGAAGGTCCGGCGCCGCGGTAGGCTGGCGGTATCGCCGCTCCGATCCGCCGCCGCCGCACGCTGCATCTGCCGGTCACGCTCAGCGTGGTCCTGCTGGCGCTCAATATTGCGCTGATGACGGCGTGGATCGTCATCCTGTCGAACACCTACCAGTACACGGCGCTGACGGTGGGCACGGTGCTATTCGCACTGGTGCTGGTCGGCTCGACGGCGTACCTGATCCTCAGCATCAAGGCGGTGCGGTTGCACGCCCGGCAGGTGAACTTCGTCGACAGCGTCACCCACGAGCTGAAGACCCCGCTGGCTGCGGCGAAGCTTTACCTCGAAACGATGCAGATGCGGCCGGACATGCCGGCCGAGAAGCGGGCGGACTGTCTGGAGGTGATGGCCGCGGAGTTGAACCGGCTCGAACACCTCATCATCCAGCTGTTGGAAGTCGGCCGGCTGGAACGGCTCGGCACCGGCGTCGAGGTGGAGGACGTGGACCTCGCCCCCCTGCTCCGTCGGGCGATGACCACCGCGGCGGCTCACCACAAGTACGATCCCGAGGCGATCTTCTCCGCCGACCTGCACTCGGTGATCGTGCCGGCCCGCCGGATGATCTTGGAGACGATCTTCGGGAACCTGCTGGACAACGCCGTCAAATACGGCGGTCAGGGCGGCGCCCCGCCGCAGGTCGCCGTGGAGGTGCGGGAGAAGCGCGGGCGGGTGATCACCCGCATCGCCGACGACGGCGTCGGGGTGCCGGCGGAGTTCCGCAACAAAATCTTCGACCTGTTTTACCGGGGCGGGAACGAACTGGAGCGAACCCGTCGCGGCACCGGTTTGGGGCTGTACATCGTACGGACGCTTGTCACGCTGCTGCAGGGTAAGGTGCGAGTCTTCGACCGGGCGGACGGCCCGGGAAGCGTTTTTGAAGTTGATCTGCCGGGGGTTCGCCGATGAGTTCGTTCACGCCCCCGCCCCGCGGCCCGTCCGCGGGGGATCGTCGCTCGGATCGCGCCCCGCGGTTGCTCGTGGTGGAGGACGAGCGGGCCATCGCCGAGGGCCTGCGGTTCAACTTCGAGGCGGACGGCTACGCCGTGACGGTCGCCGGGGACGGCCCGTCGGCGCTGGCGGCGTTCGAGTCGGCGAAGGCGAAGTCGGGGAGCGACGGGGCGTTCGACGGCATCATCCTCGACCTGATGCTGCCGGGGATGAGCGGCTACGAGATCTGCCGCACGATCCGCCGCACCGACCCCGCCGTACCGATCCTGATGCTGACGGCCCGCACGCTGACGGAGGACAAAATCGGCGGGTTCGACGCCGGGGCCGATCAGTACGTGACGAAGCCGTTCGTCCTGCCGGAACTGCTGGCCCGGGTGCGGGCGATGCTGGCCCGGCCCCGGCCGGCCCCGCCGGAGGAGCCGTCCGGCCGCGAGCCGGTGCGGGAGTTCGGCGACGTGTCCGTCGACTTCGACGCCTTCCGCCTCACGGTCGCCCGGGGCGACAAGTCGCGGACGCACGACCTCACCACGCAGGAGGCGGCCCTGCTGCGGCTGTTCGCGGAGAACCCCGGCCGGGTGCTCCCGCGGCAGGAGATTCTCCGAGAAGTCTGGCCGCCGGACGCCGACGTGACTCCCCGGACGATCGACAATTTCGTGCTCCGCCTCCGTCGAATGGTGGAGCCGGATCCGTCCGATCCGAAGTACTTGGTCAGCGTGCGGGGGACCGGGTACCGGTTCGAGCCCGAGGGTTCGTCGTAAGTGTTTTGGTTGCAGTGGTTTGAGGAGTGACGAAAGGGTGACGGAGGCATGACGGCTCGCTGACGGCGGTTGTGCGGCGTCTGCCTACTCTGTGGGTCGAAACGATCTCGGAGCGGCGGCTGCCCGCCCTCCGTACCGCCGCCGAATCCACGAGTCGAACGCCCAATGTCCGCCGCCCTCGCTCCGAAGACTCCTCTTGCGCCGAAGTCGCCCGCCGCTCATGCGCCCGCGCAGGCTGCGGACGGAGACGCGAAGCTGCGGGCCGCCGCGAAGCGGGAGCGGGCGGAGGCCGATCGGGAGCGCCTGTTCGACGCCTTCAACAGTCGGCACCTCTGGAAGCGGATCAGCTGGCCGGTGCTGGTCTGGATCACCGCGATGCACGTCGGGGCGGTCGCGGCACTGTTCTTCGTCACCTGGGAAGCGATCGCCGTCGCCGTCGGCCTGCACTGGCTGACGCTGTCGATCGGCATCTGTCTGGGCTACCACCGCTTCCTCTCCCACAAGAGCATGAAGCTGCGGACCCCCGCGGAGTTCTTCGTGCTGCTGTGCGGCGTGCTCTCCGGCGAGGGTTCCCCCCTCACCTGGGCCGCCACCCACCGCCTGCACCACCAACGCAGCGACCAGCCGGGCGACCCGCACTCCCCGCACACCGACCACGACGACGGCTGGTGGGCCCACCTCTATTGGCTGTTCCTCGACCGCAGCAAGCGGGATCAGGAACTGCTCTTCGAGAAGTACGTGCCGGAACTGAAGGACCGGCCGATGCTCCAGTTCTTCGAGAAGACCTACGGCCTGTGGATGGTGCTCCCCGGCGTCGTCCTCTACGCGGTCGGCGGCTGGCCGATGCTGCTGTGGGGCCTGTGCGCCCGGATGACCTACGCCTACCACAGCACCTGGTTCGTCAACTCCGCCACCCACCTGTGGGGCTACCGGAACTACGAGACCCGCGACCACAGCCGCAACCTGTGGTGGGTGGCGATCCTCAGCTACGGCGAGGGCTGGCACAACAACCACCACGCCCACCCGTCCAACGCCCGGGCCGGCCACAAGTGGTACGAACTGGATCCGACCTTCTGGGTCATCAAGCTGCTGAAGGCGACCGGCGTCGCCTACGACGTGAAGGACAAGATCCCCGCCTCGGCGAAGGCCTAGACGCAAACCGTCTCTGACCGCCGGCGTCCCGGGCTCTTCGAGAGTCCGGGACGTTTTGCGTTCGGGGGCTATGCGGCCGGTTCACGCAGCGGGCCGCCTCGCAGGAACCGCACCGTGGCGGCCCGCACCGTCGCGTTCGTCATCAGGAAGGAGTGCCCGGCCCCGCGGACGCAGAGGTGGTCCGCCTCGCCGGCGAGGTGCGTTTCGGAAACGGCGACGGTGCCGTCGTCGTCGCCCTCGATCAGCGGGTTGTAGCCGCTCTCGACGCCCCGGCAGCCGGCGATCGTGGCGAACGTCCCCCGCGGGGCCGGCAGAACGGAGAGCGTCTCCGTCGCCCCCCGCGAAATCTCCGCCGCCGCGGCGCCCCAGAGGAAGTCCAGCGAATCGCCGACCAGCGGCATCCCCCGCAGGGCGTCGGCCATCGCCGCCCCGCCGTTCGGCACGCCCAGCAGCACGCTGCGGCCGACCGGCACGTCCTCCGCCTGCAACGCGCCCCAGGCCCGCAGCACGATGCCGCCGGCGCTGTGACAGACGAAGTGCAGCCGCACGGGGGCCTTTGGGTCTTCCTCGCGGAGCAGCCGGTCCGTGACTTCGTTCAGCATCGCCGCGGAAGCCCGCAGCGACTGGCGGGTGCTGGGGTAGTCGACGACCACGGTCGTGAACCCCGCCGCCCGCAGGTCGGCCGCCAGCCGGACGAAGCACCGGCCGCTGCGAATCATGCCGTGCAGCAGAATCACCACGTCCCCTGCCGGCCGCGGCAGGTTGCGGGCGGCGATCGCCTCCGTGAGAGCGGCCTCGCAGGCGGCCCGGTCGCCCCAGGCCCGGCGGAGGTGCCAGTCGTCCAGCAACCGGTAATGCCCAGTGACGGCATGTCGCTGGATGCGCCAGCCGGCCCGGTGGGCCACGTCGCCCCAGAACTGCATCCCCCCCAAGGTGGGGAACGTCAGGTTCGGCGGGGCGAAGCCGGCCGCGGGCGCCGTCTCGGCGGGCGCCGGGCCGGCGGGCGCCGCCTCGGCGGCGGGGCGGTCGGGGTCCGGGCCGGCGGGGGGCGGGGCGACGGTCATGGCGCAGAGCAGAAGCGAAACGGGCATCGGCGGTCGAGCGTCGGCGTCAGTTCGGGCGGACTCCCGGGAGGCCGGATATTGACGCGGCCCGCCCGGGTTCTATTCCAATCCCGCGTCCCGACGGAGACCATCGCCGCATGACTGAACCGCTCCCCCCCGCCGAAACGTTCGATCCCGCCGCCGCCGGTTCCCCGGACGGGGGCCGCTGGGACCTCCCCCGGTTCGACCGGTTTGCCGTCGAGAGCGTCGAACCGGACGTCACGGCGATGCTGGAAACGGCCGCCGCGGGGTTCGAGGAGATCGAGGCGAATGTGCAGCCGACCTACGCCGCGACCGTGACGGCGACTGACCGGCTGTTCGAGCCGTTCGAGAAGATCTGGGGGCCGGTCGGGCACCTGATGGGGGTGCAGAACTCGAAGGCCCTGCGGGACGCCCACGCCGCCGTGCTGCCGGCGATCGTGCGGTTCGGCCTGAAAACGTCGCAGAGCCGCCCGCTGTACGACGCTCTCGTCGCCCTCCGCGACGGGCCGGAATGGCGGGACCTCAGCGGCGTTCAACAGCGGATCGTCAATCAGAAGATCCTCGCCGCCGAATTGGCCGGCGTGGCTTTGGAGGGCGAGGCGAAAGAGCGGTTCAATGCGCTCTCCGAGGAGGCGTCGAAGCTGTCCACGGAGTTCTCGAACCACGTGCTCGACGCCACGAAGGCGTTCTCGCTGACGCTGACCGAGCCGGAGGAGGTCGAGGGCCTGCCGAAGACCGCCCGCCGCCTGTTCGCCGCCGCCTACAACGAGGCGAAGGAGGCGTCGGACGCGGAGGCCACGCCGGAGAACGGTCCGTGGCGGGTGACGCTGGACGGCCCGGCCCTGACGCAGTTCCTCTCCCACGCCGCCCGCCGCGACCTGCGGGAGACGCTCTACCGGGCCCACATCACCAAGGCGAGCCGCAAGGGCGACACGCCCAGCGAGGACGATAACGAACCGCTGATTGGCCGCATCCTGCAGATCCGTCAGGAGATGGCCGAGCTGCTGGGCTATCCGCACTTCGCCGCGGTCAGCCTCGCGGAGAAGATGGCCCCGGACGTGGCCGCCGTCCAGAAGCTGCACGCGGACCTGCTGGGCGCCGCCAAGGACGGCGCCGAGCAGGACATGGCGGATTTGAAGCCGCTGGCGGAGCGGTACGGGCTCGACGAGATCCGTCATTGGGACGTGGGGTTCCTCGCGGAGCGGCTGCGGGAGGAACGGTTCGAATTCACCGACGAGGACCTCCGCCCGTACTTCGCTCTGCCGAACGTGCTCGACGGGCTGTTCCAGCTCTGCCACCGGCTGTTCGGAATCACGGTGGAGCACGCCGACGGCGAGGCGCCGGTCTGGCACCGGGACGTGCGGTTCTTCCGGGTCAAGAACGAGGACGGCCAGGTCGTCGCCGGGTTCTACCTCGACCCCTACAGCCGTCCGGCGGACAAGCGGGGCGGCGCGTGGATGGGCGACTGCCTCGGCCGCCGGCGGAATGCGGACGGCTCGCTGCAGTTGCCGGTGGCTTATCTGGTCTGCAACGGCACCCCGCCGACGGGCGACACACCCTCGCTGATGAGCTTCCGGGAGGTGGAAACGCTTTTCCACGAGTTCGGCCACGGCCTCCAGCACATGCTGACGACCGTCGAGGAGCCGGGCGCCGCGGGGATCAGCGGGGTCGAATGGGACGCGGTCGAATTGCCGAGTCAGTTCATGGAGAACTGGTGCTACCACCGCCCGACGCTGATGGGCTTCGCCAAGCACCACGAGTCCGGCGAGCCGCTGCCGGAGGACCTGTACGAGAAGATCGTGAAGGCCCGCACTTTCCGGGCCGGCTCGCAGATGTGCCGGCAGATCGGCTTCGGGGCCTCCGACATGACGCTGCACAGCACGCCGGAGGTGGCCGGCGACAGCGCCGCGGCCCTCGCTCTGCACCGCAAGACGCTGACGCGGGTCTCCGTGCTCCCGCCGCTGGAGGAGGACCGCACGCTCTGCAGCTTCTCGCATATCTTCGCCGGCGGCTACGCGGCCGGGTACTACAGCTACAAATGGGCGGAGGTGCTCTCCGCGGACGCCTTCGCCGCCTTCGAGGAGGCCGGGCTGGACGACGAGGCCGCGGTCGCTGAAACCGGCCGCCGCTTCCGCGACACCGTGCTGAGCCTCGGCGGCGGCGAGGACCCGATGACGGTGTTCGAACGGTTCCGCGGCCGTCCGCCGCAGCCGGACGCGCTGCTCCGCCACAGCGGTCTGGCGTCGCGCTAACGAGGCTGGATCGGTCCGATCGCCGCTCCCGTGGGAAAAATTCGATGGAACCGGCGGCGCCGGCCCCGTAGAATGTAAGCCCCGAACGGTCCCGCCCGCGACGGCGGAGCCGTAAGACCCGACGTCTGCGTTCCCCCCCCTGGGAGCGTCCCGCCGTACGTCCTCCCCAATTTTGATCAGGCTGACGCCGCCCATGCGGATTCGCGTGTTTTGCCCGAACTGCGGCGTTGCGTTCACCGCTGCGGAGCGGCATGCGGGCAAGGTGGGGCGTTGTCCGGGGCCGAACTGCGGACGCAAGCTGCGCGTGCCGGACGCCAAGCCGGACGTGGTGTTCGAGTCGATTCCGTCGTCGCGGTCCGGGCGGAAAAAGGCCTCCGCCCCCACGAGCTCCGCGGCGTGGGGCAAGGTCGGCGCCGGGGTGGCCGTCGCGGCGGCGTTGGCGATTGGGCTGATCCTCTTTTTCCCCGCCGGCGAAGAGCCGGCGGTCGCGGCAACCCCCGCGCCGGCCGCTCCTCATGGGGCCGCCCGTCCGGCCGCCCCCGCAGCGATTCAGGATGGGGCGGCCGCTGTCGCCCCCGCCGCGGCGACGTCCGCCCCGCGGGTGAAGCTCGCGGCGATGGTCGAGCCGAAGCGGACCTTCGCCGACGGCGTCGGGAGCTTCCTTGAAAAGCACTGCCTCGACTGCCACGGCCCGGACTTCGCCGAGGCCGACGTGGATTTCGGATCCGTCAAATCCGCCGAGGACGTCCGCGAGAACCGCAAGGAGTGGGAACGCGTCCTGGCGATCCTGAAGGTCGGGGCGATGCCGCCCTCGGAGATGGAGCAGCCGACCGCCGAGGAACGGTCCGCCGCCGTCGACTGGATCGACCGTGTGCTCCACGAAGTCGACTGTCAGGTCGACAACGATCCCGGCCGCGTCACCGTCAGCCGGCTGAACCGCACGGAGTACGACAACACGATCCGCGACCTGCTGGGCGTCGAGCTGAACCTCAGCGAGCACTTCCCCACCGACGACGTCGGCAACGGCTTCGACAACCAGGGCGACGTGCTCACGCTCCCGCCGCTGTTGCTCGAAAAGTACCTCGCCGCCGCGGAGAAGGTCGCCGAGGCGGCGATCGTGGGGGATCTGACGACCCTCATGAACCACGGCGAGAAGCTGGACGCCAATCGGTCCGTGCAGGGGCACAAGGACACGTACCGCTTTCCGGCGGACGGCGACTACACGATCCGCATCCACGCCCAGGCCCAACAGGCGGGGCCGGACAAGGCGAAGTACGAGGCCACGCTGGCCGGCCTCCCGCTGGCGAAGGTCACGCTGAAAAAGGAGCGGACGACGGAGACCTTCGAGCGGACGATCCCGGTCAAGAAGGGCGAGTGGCCGCTCGAGATCAAGTTCGTCAACGACTTCTACGAGGACGACGGCAAGGGCGGGAAGCTGGACCGGAACATCTATCTGGAGGAGATCGAGATCCAGGGCCCGCTGGGGCAGCGGCCGGAGAACCTCCCCCCGGTGCACGCCGCGATTGTCACGACCACGCCGGAGGAAGCCGGCGGCGTGCGGGAGGCCGCGGAGAAGATCTTCCGCCCGCTGGCCTCCCGGGCCTTCCGCCGGCCGGCGACCGATCTTGAAGTCCAGCGGTTGGCGACGCTGGTCGAGTCCACGGTCGCCAACGGCCGCACGTTCGAACAGGGCGTGCAGTTGGGGCTCCAGGCGATGCTCTGCTCCCCGCACTTCCTGTTCCGTATCGAGCGCGACCCGGTCGACGCCCGGCCCGGCGAGCCGGCGGGGCTGAACGACTACGAGCTCGCCAGTCGGCTGAGCTACTTCCTCTGGTCCTCGATGCCCGACGAGGAGCTGTTCCGCCTGGCCGAGGAAGGCCGGCTGACGGATTCGAAAACGCTGTCGGAGCAGGTCGACCGGATGCTGGACGACCCGAAGTCGGAGGCGTTGGTCGAGGGATTCTTCGCCCAGTGGCTCAACCTCGGGATGCTGGACGAGTTCAGCCCCGACGGCCGCCAGTTCGGCGGGATGTGGACGAGCGACACCAAGGTCGCGCTGCGGCGGGAAACGGAGTTGTTCTGTCGCGAGGTCCTGCGGGAGAACCTGCCGGTCAAGCGGATGCTGGACGCCGACTTCACCTTCGTGAACCCTCGGCTGGCGGAATACTACGGCATCCCCTGGGACGGCCGCACGGGGGAACAGATGGAGGACCTCTACGCCGAGGGGCTGCCGGAGGACGTGAAGAAGGACCGCCGCCGCTTCCAGCGGGAACGTCGCCGCCGCAGCTTCCCCTACCCGAACGAGGACGAGTTCCGTCGCGTCTCTCTGCCGGAGGAGCGTCGCGGCATCCTCACGCACGGCAGCATCCTGGCCCTGACGAGCAACCCGGTCGGCACCAGCCCGGTGAAGCGGGGCAAGTGGATCCTCGACAACGTGCTCGGCACGCCCCCGCCGCCAGCCCCGCCGAACGTCCCGGCGCTGGAGGAGACGCAGGAGTCCAACAAGGACCTGTCGCTCCGCGAGGCCCTCGCCAAGCACCGGGAAGACCCCGGCTGCGCGAGCTGCCACGCCGTGATGGATCCGCTGGGCTTCGCCTTCGAGCACTTCGACGCGATCGGCCAGTGGCGGGAGAAGGACGGCAAGCACGAGATCGACGCCTCCGGCGAACTGCCGGACGGCACAAAGTTCACCGGGGCGACGGAGCTGATCGAGGTTCTCGCCGGCCGCTCCGACGAGTTCGTCGCCCACTTCACCCGGCAGCTGATGACCTACGGCCTCGGCCGCGGGTTGGAGTGGTACGACCGGTGCAGCGTCGACGGCGTCGTCGAGGCGACCCGCCCGGACGGTCACCGCGTCCGCGACCTGATTCGCGGCGTCGTGCTGAGCGACCCGTTCCGCAAACGCACCGCCGCGACGCTCGCCGCCAACTGAGCTCCGCCGGCGTCGCTTCGGCGGCGTCGGCGTTGATCTGTTAGAATCGTTCACCTTTCCCCTTCACCGCAGGCTCCCCCGTGTTCTCTCTGAACCGCCACGCCCCGCTGTCGTCCCTGTCGCGACGCACCCTGTTGCGCGGCGCGGGGGCTGCCCTCGCCCTGCCGCTGTTGGAGGCGATGCCGCTGCCCGGCCTGTCCGGCGTCGCCAAGGCGGCCGACGGGGCGGCGAAGGGGCCGGTCCGCCTGTCGTTCATGTTCTTCCCGAACGGCGTGAACGTGGACCGCTGGTTCCCGAAGACCGAGGGGGCCGGCTGGGAGCTGACCCCGACGCTGGAACCGCTGAAGGAGCACCGCGGCGACGTGACGGTGCTCAGCGGGCTGGATCAGCACAACGCCTACAGCCTCGGCGACGGCGGCGGCGACCACGCCCGGAACGCGGCCACGTACCTCACCGGCGTGCACCCGCTGAAGTCCTCCTCGACCATTCGGGCCGGTCGCAGCATCGACCAGGTGGCCGCCGACCGGATCGGCTCCCGCACCCGGCTGCCCAGCCTGGAGCTGGGCATCGACCGCGGCCGGAACTCGGGGAACTGCGACTCCGGCTACTCCTGCGCCTACTCCAACAACGTCAGTTGGCGGAGCCCCACCCAGCCGATGTCCAAGGAGATCAATCCGAAGCTGGCCTTCCAGCGCCTGTTCGGCACCGAGGGCGGCGACGACGCGGTCGAGCGTCGGCTGGCCGACCGGAAAAGCATCCTCGACCTCGTCGCCGACGACGCGGCCTCCCTCACCAAGCGGGTCGGCTCGACCGACAAGCAGAAGCTGGACGAGTACTTCACCAGCGTGCGGGACGTGGAGCGCCGCATCGAGCGGACCCTCACCGCCCCCCCGGTCGAGCGGCCGGACATCGACCTGCCCCCGGGCGTGCCGAGCGAGCTGAACGAGCACATCCAGCTGATGTACGACCTGCAGGTCCTCGCCTTCCAGGCGGACGTCACCCGGGTGACGACGTTCATGCTGGCGAGCGCCGGCAGCAACCGGAAGTACGAGGAGGCCGGCGTCAAAGACGGCCACCACCACCTCTCGCACCACCAGTCGAACGAGCAGAAACTGGAGCAGATCGCTCGGATCGATCGGTTTCTGATGGAGCACTTCGCCCGCTTCCTGACGAAGCTCAAGGAGACGCCGGACGGCGAGGGGAACCTGCTGGACAACAGCCTGATCCTGTACGGCTCCGCGATCCGCGACGGGAACCGGCACAGCCACTCCGATCTGCCGCTGATCCTCGCCGGCCGCGGCGGCGGGGCCGTGAAGTCGGGACTGCACCGGCGTTACGAGAAGGGCACGCCGCTGAACAACCTGTTCCTGACGATGCTTGACGCCGTCGGC
>NZ_JBINJD010000009.1:0-65130 GCF_043951915.1 Alienimonas sp. DA493
TCGCCCGGGCGATCGGCAGGCCCAGCCCGGTGCCGCCGTGCCGCCGGGTGACGCTGGCGTCGGCCTGGGCGAAGGGTTCGAAGATCGTCTCCAGCTTGTCGGCGGAGATGCCCTCGCCGCTGTCGTGCACGGCGATCTCCAGCAACGTGTCCTCCGGGCGCCCGGAGGGGCCGGGGACGATCCGGGCGAGCACCCGCACGGCGCCGGTTTCCGTGAACTTCACCGCGTTGGCGACGAGGTTCGTCACCAACTGGCGCAGGCGGCCGGCGTCGGTGCGGATCGTCTCCGGCGCCGGGCCGGACCACCGCAGTTCCAGCCCGATCCACTTCTGCCGGGCCCGGACCCGCAACAGACTCAGCACGTCGCACAGAATCGCGTGCGGGTCGCAGGGGGCGATCTCGAACTCGACGCGGGCCGCCTCGAACTTGGACAGGTCGAGAATGTCGTTGATCAGGCTCAGCAGGTGATCGCCGCTGCTGCGGATCGTGTCGAGGTACTCCTCCGCCTGCCGGGGGTCGGCCTCCCCGGTTCGCAGGAGGTCCGCGAACCCGAGGATGCCGTTCAGCGGGGTGCGGATCTCGTGGCTCATGTGGGCCAGGAAGGCGCTTTTGGCCCGGTTGGAGGCCTCGGCGGCCTCCTTGGCGGCCGTCAGCTCCGCCTCGTGGGCCTTCTGTTCCCGCAGATCGGTCTGGATGGCGACGAACTCCGTGATCGTCCCCGACTCGTCGCGAACCGGCTCGATCTCCAGGCGGATCGGGTAGGCCTCGCCCCCCTTCGCGTAGTTCAGGATCTCCTCGCTGACCGGCTCGCCGCGGTGAAGCCGCTCGCCGATGCGGCGCTTCGTCTCCGGATCGGTCGCCGTCCCCTGGAGCAGACGGCCGGGCTTCTGCCCGATCGCCTCGGCTCGCGAGTAGCCGGTCAGACGCGTGAAGGCGTCGTTGACCCAGATGATCTTCTTGCGGGCGTCGGCGATGATCACGCTGTGCCGGGTCGCCTTCGCCACCAGCCCGAGGCGGCGGTTCTCGGCGGCGGTCGCGGCAAGCTTCTCGTGATATTCCTGCCGCTCCCGCTGGGCGAGGCGGTCCTCCGTCACGTCCGCGAACACGCCCACGACGCCGCGGACGGCGCCCTTCCCGTCGCGCAGCGGCACCTTGCTGGTCAGCAGTTCCCGCTGATCGGCGCCGTGGCCGATCGTCTCCTCGATGTCCAGCATCGGCTGACCGGACGCCATCACCAGGCGGTCGTCGCGACGGTATTTCTCGGCGTCTGCGCGGGGCAGACCGATCTCGTAGTCGGTCAGGCCGATCACGTCGTCCGGCGAGCCGTGGGAGATGAAGTCCGAAAAGGTCTTGTTGCAGCCGAGGTACCGGCCCTGTTCGTCCTTCCAGAACAGCGCGTGCGGGCTGGCGTCGATCACCGCCCGCATCAGGGCGCGGTCGCGGCGGAGTTCGTCGCTCAACTCCTCCAGGTGCGGCAGGGCCAGCAGCCGCGGCGCCGCCCGCAGCACCCCGACGGCGGTCCCCAACGACACGATCGCCGTGACCGCCTTCAACACCCCGGCGAAGCGGTACACCGGGTGCCAGAAGATGATCGCCTCCACGAGGTGTCCGAGCCCGCACAGCAGCACGAACGTGGCGAAGGCCACCATGAGCCCCGGGAACGGGATCGCGTGCCGCCAGCGCTGCTTCAGCGTGCCCGGCACCTGGCGGGACCGCTGCCACATCAGGGCCAGCAGGCCCAGCGGGATCGTCATGTAGGCGAACCAGATCCCCAGATCGCTGACGACGTGCAGCCAGCCGAGCGGTTCGGTCCAACTCCCGCAGTACCACCGGGCGGGGAAGTCGGAGGTGTCGAACAGGTTGGCGAAGAACGCCCCGGCGGACTCCGTCCGCAGGGGGGCGCCCGCGGCGGGGACGCAGCCGGGACAGTCTGGTACGGCCATCGAACGAACGGTTTTGAGGGCGGGGGGCGGTTCGGAAACATGCCCCCCGTTCGCCCGTCCGGCCGGACGGGACCGACCGGTCGACGCCCCCCGCCGCCGCCCCCGTTCGACCCTGCCGATCGTGCCGACCGGACCCGGCGCGGAATGCCGCAGTCCGCCGAAAACGCTTCGCCCCCGCAGCGTTTCTTGCCGCTGCGGCCGCGGGCCCGCATGCCGAGCGACCCCGTCGCGGTCCCGCGGCCGGCCGCGAACGTGACCGAGCAGCCGCCCTACCCGGCCAGCAGGCGGGCCTCGGCGGCGTCGATCAGGGCGACGGCGTCCGCGGCGGCGGCGTCCGACCCGGCCAGCCAGCCGCTCACGCTGCGGTCGGCGCTCAGCACCGTGCTGTGGTTCCGCCCGCCGAAGTGACCGCCGATCTCCCGCAGGGCGGCGGCGGTGTGCTTGCGGCACAGGTGCATCGCCACCATTCGCGGTCGCGTCACCCGCTTCGCTCGGCTCTTCGAGCGCAGCTCCTCCACGGTGAGGCCCGCGGCGTCGCACACCGCCCGCTCCACGTCGTCCAGGCGAATCTGCCGGGCGCAATCCCGTTCCAGATCGCTCAGCACCTTGCGGGCGGCCGGCAGCGTGACGGACTTGCCGGTCATCTCCCGCCACGTCTCCAGACAGCAGAGGGCGCCCTCCAACTCCCGCACGCTGCCGCGGAACCGTTCCGCAACCCATTTCAGGGCGTCGGCGGTCACGGGCAGGTTTTTGCCCTCCAGCTTCCGCTTCAGGATTGCGGTGCGGGTCGCCGCGTCCGGCGGGGCCAGCCGGGTGACCACCCCGGAGGCCAGCCGGGTCAGCAGCTCGTCCGGCGTTTTGGTGAGCAACCGCGGGTGCCGGTCCGCCGAGACGGCCACCGGCCGGCCCAGCCGTTCGTACTCCTGGAGGGTGTGGAGGAACTCCTCAGCGAAGCCGTCTTTGCCGTCGAGGAAGTCGACGTCGTCAATGACGAGCGCGTCGGCGGCCCGCACCTTCTGACGGAACGCCGGCAGGCCCCCGCCGCGGAGACCGTCGGTGTAGAGGTTGGCGAACGCCTCGGCGGTCATCAGCAGCACGCGGCCGCCGGCGGTGCGGCGCCGCATCGCCTGCACGGCGCCCTCCAGCAGGTGGGTCTTGCCCACCCCGCTGGGGCCGTACAGGTACAGCGTCCGGGCCGCCCCCGCGGCGAACCGGGCGGCGGCGGCGAGGGCCAGCTCCGTCTCCGGCCCCGGCACGAACGACCCGAAGTCCCGCAGCCGACGCGGCCGGTGCGACGGCGTCGCCGGCGTGACGGCCGGGGGCTCCGCGGGCGTCTCGGCGGCCCGCCGCTCGGCCGCCGGCCGGGGGACGTCGGCGCCGGGGGCGCGGAACGGCAGCACCGCGGCGGGCTCCCCGCCGGACCGTTTCGCCTCCCCGCGGACCAGCGCCGCGTCCAGCAGCCCGGCGTCGACCGCGTACCCCACGCACCCCGCCGGCCCGCCCAACTCGCGGGCGGCTTCCCGCAGCGGGGCGGAGAAGCGGCGTTGCAGATAGGTGAGGACGAACGGACTGCCGGCCTTCACCGTCAGTTCCACGCCCGCCAACTCGAAGGCGGATTTCCCCTCGAACCAGGCGCCCCAGGCCCGTTCCCCCACGCACCGCCGCACCACGGCGGCGAGGTCCGGCGAACCGCCCTCCGCCGCCGCGGGGGGACCGGGCAGATCGGGCGACGCCGCGGCGAAGGGGGGAACGGGGTGCGTCATGCGGGAGGAATCGAGGCTCGACGGCGGCCCGTCGTGGACGCGCCCGGCGAACGTACCTCCCGCATCGACCGCAGCCGGCGCTCCCCGCCCGCCGGACCGCGGATTGCGGCGGTCCGCGGGGCCCGCGTCGGCGCCGTCGCTGCCATGCGCGCCGTCGGCCCACCCGGCGCCGCCCCGCGGACCGCTCCCGCCGGCGCCCTCAGTCGCCGGACCGCCGTTCCGCCGGCCGTCCCGCCGGTTCAGGCTCAAGTCGCTTCAGGAACAGCGCCCGGGAACCGGTCTCCGCGAAGCCCGCCGCGGCGTACAGCCGGCGGGCCGGGGCGTTGTCGGCGTCGACCACGCAGGTGACCGCGGCGGCCCCGGCGTCCCGGGCCGCGGCCAGCCGCTCCGCCAGCAACGCCCGCCCCACGCCCCGACGCCGGGCGGCCGGCGTGACGCCGAGGTAGCACACGTCCCACTCCGCCGCGGCCCCCTCGCCGGACGCGGAGATCAGAACCAGCCCCAGCGGCTCCCCGCCGCGCAGGGCCAGCCGGCAAAGATCCGGCCGGAACCCGGGGGCGGCGGCGTGGGCGTCAAAGTCTTCGTCGGCGTCCGCCCCGCGGGCGTCGGGGGCGTCGCGGCTGTCAGCGTAGGACGCCCGGGCTGTCTCCCGAAAAAGGCGCTCTGACTTCCGTCCGAGAGTCCGCAGAGAGTCCCACGGCGTTGCACCGGGTTCGGTCGGGCGGGCGCAGTCCCGGCGGAGCAGCCGCAGTTCCGCAATCCGGTCGAAACCGGCGGCGGTGAAGACGGCCGCATCGTCGGTTCGCACGGGGTCCGCAAACGCCTGCAAGCGGTCGCACCCGGCGGCGGCGGCGAAGTCCCCCGCGGCCGCGAGCAGCGCCGCCGCCGCGGCCGCGGGGGCCGCCGGCAGGAGTCGCGGCGGAAAGAGGTCGGCGGCTCCGCCGGCGCCCGGGGTGACCAGCGTGGACCCGCACGGTTCGGCCCCGCGGGCTTCGTCCGCCGCGATCAGCAGCCCGTCGAGGTTCAATTCGCCCCGCGCATGCAAATCGACGACCTGAACCACATCCGCGGATAGGTCGTCGGGGGAAGAGGTCTCCGCCAGCAACAGGGTGAGGGCGGCGACGCGCTCGTCCCGGGTCGCGGCGGGGCGGACGAGCACGGCGACGTCGGAACCCTCTGTGCCGGGGCCGGGAACGGTCACCCGGGCAGTCGGCAGCAACCGGTCCCGCAGGGGCCGGCCTCCGGCGGCGGGCACCCGCCGGCGATGGGAAGGCTCGCCGACTTGGCCGGCGCCGCGGGGGCGCTCATCAGCCGTTCCACCTCGGCGGAGTCGCAGGATTCGCAGCTGACCTCCGCCCGATCGCGGGCGGCGCCGCGGACCAACGCCTCAAAGCGGGCGTCGCAGGATCGGCAACGGTATTCGAACAGCGGCACGGCAGCGCTCCGGCGGGACGCTCAGCGGTAGGAGTACGGGAGGCGGGAGCCGTCCAGTGTGCCGCGGACCCGGTCGCCGTGGAAGGGGACGGACTGATAGCGGTCGAACGCCGGGCGCCGCGGACGATAGCGTTCCCGCTCGGCGGGCTCCAGCCCCTCGCCGACCGGGCGGACGACGCCGGAGGGTTCGAACCAACCCGGCAACACCTGACCGGCGTTGGGGGCGAAGGCGAACAGGCCGATCAGCAACGTGGCCGCGGTGACGGCGAACGTGGGCATCCACAGCCGCGACGCCGCGGAGGACGGCGGCGCCGCCGGCTCGGCGACGGTCAGACCTTCCCGCACCGACGCCCACAGGCCGCCCCCCTGCTCCATCGGTTCGCACCGGCGAAGCGCGTCCAGCCCCTCGCGGACGGACTCGTAGTGGCCGCGGCAGTGCGGGCAGTCGTTGGCGAGGGCGCGAGCGTCCGCGGCGGCGGCGGCGTCGAGGTCGTCGCCGGCCAGCAACGCCAGCGAACGCCGGGCGTCGGCGGTGAGACGGCTGGGGGGGGACGGAGGAACGGTCATCGGAACGAGGTCGCGGGCGCGGCCGGGGGTGGACGGAAGACGATATGGAAAGAACGGGCGACGAGCGCTTTAGGCGGGCGAACGGCTCGTCCAGTGCTCGGCGAACATGTTGCGGGCCTCGGCCAGCCGCCAGCGGATGGTGGCCTCCTTCCGGCCTTCGATGGCGGCGATCTCCGAGGTGGGAAAGTTTTCCAGGTCCCGCAGGATCAGCACCTTGCGGTATTTCTCCGGAATCTTGGCGAGCACCGCCTCGACCTCTTCGGACAGGTCCAGTTCGCCGCGGGGGTCCGCCGTTTCCGGGTCGATCGGGCGGTCCTTCGACACCTCGCTGAACAGCGGGCGGCGGCCGCGACGCTTCTGTTTTCTCAGGTAATCCAGGGTGAGGTTCACGCCGATGCGGAACAGCCAGGGGCCGAACCGACGGGAGGCGTCGAACTTGTCCAACTGGCGGTAGACCTTGATGAAGGTCTCCTGCGCCAGGTCCCGGGCGATCTCGCGATCGCGGACAAAGCGGCCGATCACGCGGAGCAACCGGCGTTCGTAGCGGTTTACCAGTTCGCCGTAGGCGGCCTGATCGCCCTGACGGGCCATCGCCACGAGCTTGGCCTCCCCGGCGGCGTGCCGGGCGTCCTCGGACTCGGGCGAATCGTCCGCCGACGCGTCGACGGCCGGGAAAGATCCGGAGTCGTCGGGGTCGGCGGGCGGGCGGGCCGGGGGGTCGGCCATCGATACGGTCATGGGCGGTCCTCTCCCCCTCATACGAGGCGAAGAGGGACGGCGTTGGAGGAAAGCGGACGGATTTCGGGCATTCTTGGCGACGCTCCATTGTTGTCGAACCGCGTGCGGGGCCGGAAGGGGCCGCCCCGATCCGCACGCGGGGGCCGTCGCGTTGGCGGGCGGTGCGGGCGTTCCCCACCCTGCACCGTCCGCCGGTCCGCCGCCCCCGAATCGAACCTCCCGAAAGCCCGCCGATGTCGCTGACCTACACCGCCCTGGGCGCCGCCGGGGAGGTCACCGGGTCCCAACACCTGTTGGAGCATCGCTCCTTCCGCATCCTGCTGGATTGCGGGCTGTTTCAGGGCGGGCCGAGCGCCCACGCGGACAACCGCCGGCTGGACTGTCGCCCCCGCGATCTGGACGCGGTGGTTCTGTCCCACGCCCACGCCGACCACTGCGGCCGTCTGCCGATGCTGGTCCGGGAGGGGTTCGACGGGGAGATTTACTGCACCCCCGCCACCGCCCGCATCGCCGGGGTGATGCTGCGGGACAGCGCCCACATCCAGGAGGAAGACGCCGCCTTCTGTCACAAGCGATTCGGCCCGGACCACCCCGGGGCCCGGCCGCTGTACACGGAGGAGGACGCCCGGCGGGCGATCAAGCTGTTCCAGCCGATCGGCTACAACGAACCGACCCGGCTGAACCCGAACCTCAAGCTGACCTTCCGGGAAGCCGGGCACATCCTCGGCTCGGCGATCACGGAGTTGTCGATCGGCAAGGTCCCAAACGCGACCCGGCTGGTGTTCACCGGGGACCTCGGCCGACGCGGCATGCCGCTCCTGAAGGACCCGGCCAGGCTGCCGGGCTGCGACGTGCTGATCTCCGAGTGCACCTACGGGGACAAGATCCACACCCCGCCGGGGGACATCGCCAACGAACTGCTCCGCATTCTCACCCGCGCGTCGGTCGACGGCGGCCGGGTGGTGATCCCGGCGTTCAGCCTCGGGCGGACCCAGCAGATCGTCTACTACCTGAACGAACTGGCGGAACTCGGCGTGTTGCCGGAGATGCCGGTCTACGTGGATTCGCCCTTGGCGACCCGACTGACGGAGGTCTACCGGGACCGGCAGGATCTGATGGACGAGGAGGCCCACCAGATGCTCAAAATCGACGACGACCTGTTCGATTTCCGCGGGCTGCTCTACACGACCTCCCGGCAGGACAGCGTGGCGATCAACGAGGTCGGGCCGCCGTTCGTGGTGATTTCGGCCAGCGGAATGTGCGACGCCGGCCGGGTGCGACACCACCTCGCCCGGGCGCTGCCGAACGAGAACGACTGCGTCGCCCTGATCGGCTACCAGGGCCGCGGCACCACCGGCCGGGCGATCGCGGAGAAACGGGAGTGGGTCGAGATCTTCGACCGCCGCGTGCCGATCCGCTGCCACGTGGAGCAGTTCGGCGGCCTGTCCGCCCACGCCGGGGCGGACGACCTGAAGTGGTGGTTCGAGGCGATGGCGAACGAGGGCGGCATCGGCGAATGCTTCCTCGTCCACGGCGAGCCGGAGGTCGCCGAGAGCTTCGCCGGCCTGATCCGCGACTGCTGCGACGAAGACCCGGTGACGCCGGAACGCGGCGAGGTCTTCCAGCTTTAGAGGGAGAAATTCCAAGGGACAAGAAACAAGAACCAAAGGGGGGCGGCAGTCGCTCCCCCTTTAGTTCTTGTCACAAGCTTCCTGGAACGTGCCGTTAGGCGATTTGATGGACGAGCATCAAATCGTGCCCCTTGGCGCTCCACTTGGAGGTGCCGACGAGCACGATGCGGTCGCCGGCGTGCAGCACGTCGTGCTTGCGGCCCCAATCGACGACGAACTTGAGCACCTCGCGGGGCTCCCCGGCGACGGCGTCGGTGCGGACAGGGGTGACGCCGAAGTACAGGGCCATCCGCCGGGCGGCGTCCGCCTGATCGGTGAGGGCGAGGATCGGGATCGGGGAGCGCTTCGCCGACACCGCCAGGGCGCTTTTGCCGCTGTGCGTGGCGACCACGATCAGCTTCGCCCCGAGCTGCACCGCCGCGGCGACGCTGCCCTCGGTGACGGCCTCGGTGATCGGGTGGGCGTGGTGGCGGCCCTCGTCGGCGTCGGCCCGCAGGCCGGCGGCGTGGAAGTGCGGGTCGCTTTCCGCCTCGACGGCGATCCGGCTCATCATTCGCACCGCCCCGCGGGGGTGGGCGCCGATCGCCGTCTCGCCGGACAGCATCACCGCGTCGGAGCCGTCCAGGACCGCGTTCGCCACGTCGGTCGCCTCCGCCCGGGTCGGGCGCTCGGACTCCTGCATGCTGTCCAGCATCTGCGTCGCGGTGATCACCGGGACGCGGTGGTGGTTGCAAAGCCGAATGATCCGCTTCTGGAGCACCGGGACCCGGGCGATGTCCGCCTCCACGCCGAGGTCGCCGCGGGCGACCATCACGGCGTCGGTCTCGGCCACGATTTTCTCCAACTCGGCGACGGCCTCCAATTTTTCGATCTTCGCCACGATCTGCGGCGGGCAGTTCGCCCCGTGCTCCGCGATCGCGGACCGCAGTTCGGTGATGTCCGTGGCCCGGCGGACGAAGCTCAGGCCGACGTAGTCGAGCCCCTGCCGGACGGCGAAGGCGAGGTCCTCCCGGTCCTTCTCCGTCAGGCTGGGCGTGGACAGCGACACGCCCGGCAGGTTGATGCCCTGCTTGGAGCGGATCAGGCCGGGCTGTTCGACGGTGCACTCGACCAGCACCGGCATGCCGCCGTCCTCCTTTACGGAGGTCACCCGCATAGCGACGGTGCCGTCGGCCAGCAGCACGCGGTCGCCGACCCGCAGGTCGTCCAGCAGCGGCTCGTAGGTGCAGGTCAGCGTGCGGGGATCGGTCTCGACCGGCTCCCGGGCGAACTTGAAGGTCTCGCCCAGGCCGCACTCCAGCCCCTCGTCCGGCAGTTCGCCGAGGCGGATCTTCGGGCCGGAGAGGTCGCCCAGCAGGGCGACGGGGCGTTCGAGGTCCGCGGAGATCCGCCGGACCTCGGCGACGACCTCCGCCAACCGGGAGTGCTCCCCGTGGGCGAAATTCAATCGGAACACGTCCACCCCGGCGAGCACCAGGCTGCGGAGCCCCTCAGGGCTCCAGCAGGCCGGGCCGACGGTGGCGACGATCTTCGTTTTGACCAGCGCGGCCTCGTTCCCGGTCGGGGGAGCAACGTCCATCAGCGATAAAGTTTGACTTAGGGGGTCGGGCCGAACGCCCGAGCGTTCTAACGTTCGGCGGTACGGGTGGCGTCCGCCCCCGCGGCGTCGTCGGCGAACCACTCCGCGTTGGCGAGGTGAACCGGGGCGCCGGGGGCGGCGACGGGCAGCATACCGCCGAACGTCAACGTTTTCGGCCGCAGGCAGCTGTTCGCGTTGCAGGCCTGATATTTCAGGGTGACCGTCAACCGTTCGTTCCCCCCGGCCGCTTCGACCGGCACCTGCACCGGCGCCCGCAGCACGACCCGGCCGGCCAGTTCCTTGACCGGCCGCCGCGGCCCGCCCGGCGTCGCCGGCGGGAGCGTGGGAAAGGCGAACTCGCCCACCTGGGTGCCGCGGCTGGTCGTCACGGAGACGGTCGTCGGCACCGCGTACTTCGTCGGCGCCGGGTTCGAGTTGATGTGCCAGCCGGGCTGCACGTCCAGCACTACGGCGACCTCCGTACGGGCGCCGGCGGGCAGCTTGTCCGTCTTCAGAAACGCCCGGGCCCGCACCTTCGCCGGCTCGGCCCCCGGGTCGGCGGCGCGGCGGGCGACCGCCGGGGCGGCGTGCACGCTCACGCACAGGGCGGTCAGGAGCAGGGCGAACGGCAGACGATTCAACACGGCGAGCGGTCCGGGGAAATGGTTCGGGCGCGGGGGGTGTAGTGGTTTCCCCGAACCGGGGCGAGACGAATCTCCGTCCCGAGGCCGCCCCATGGGTCCGGCCCGACGCCCGCTCAGTCCGGAACCGAAACCTCGGCGAGGATCTGCCGCACCACCGCCCCGGCCTTTTCGCGGCGGCCCTCCCGCATCGTCCCCCGCACGCCCAGCCGGTGGGCCAGCACCGGCACCGCCAGCCCCTTGATGTCGTCGGGCGTCACGTAGTCCCGCCCGTCCAGCACCGCGGCGGCCCGGGCGGCGGTGTCGAACGTCAGCGCCCCGCGGGTGCTGGCGCCCTGCACCAGATCGGCGTGGGTCCGCGTCGCCTCCACCACGTCCAGCAGGTAGTCCCGCAGCGAATCGTCCACCCGCACCGCCCCGACCCGCGTCCGCAGGGCCTTCAGTTCCTCCCGGCTCATCACCGGCCCCACGTCGTCCAGCGGCTCCCGGCCGGCGTGGTCGATCAGCGCCCGCCGTTCGTGCTCCCGGTCCGGATAGCCGATGCCCGTGCAGACCATGAACCGGTCCAGCTGGTTGTCCGGCAGCGGGTAGGTGCCTTCGCTTTCGAGCGGGTTCTGCGTGGCGATCACGAAAAACGGCGGCTCCAGCGGCAACGTGGCACCCTCGGCGCTCACCTGCCCCTCGCTCATCGCTTCCAGCAGCGCGGACTGCGTGCGGGGGGTGGTCCGGTTGATCTCGTCCGCCAGCAGGACGTTGGTGAAGATCGGGCCGCGGCGGAACTCGAACTCCCCCATGTCCGGCTTGAACAGGCTGGCTCCGAGAATGTCGCTCGGCAGCATGTCCGGGGTGAACTGCAGTCGGGTGAACTGACCGTCCAGGCTTTTGGCGATCGCCTTGGCGAGGCTCGTCTTGCCCACCCCGGGGGCGTCCTCGATCAGCACGTGCCCGCCGCCCAGCAGGGCGACGAGGGCCAGCCGGATCGGCTCCGGCTTGCCCAGAAGCACCCGCGACACCTGGTCCCTCAGCCGGTCGAGGGCGGCGAACTCGGGGGAGTCGGACGAGTCGGGCACGGCGGCGGTTCGCTCCGGGGACGGGCTGCGGTTCCCCCGGGACGGCGGACGCGGCAGGAGTGTGGACGGAGCGTCCCGACCGCTTCAAGCGTCCGCCGCCGATCGCTCGCAATCGAACCGTTCAGTCCCCGCCTCGGTCCCCGTCCGCCGGCTCCCGCCCCGCCGCCGGCTTGCCGCCCCGCCCCGGCCGCCCGATCATCCGCCCATGCCCGCTCTGACCGATCCCTCCGCCGCCGCCCCGTCCGAGGCTCCCGCCCGGGCGTCCGCCCAGGTGCCCGACGCCGCCGGTCGCTTCGGCGCCCACGGCGGCCGCTACGTGCCCGAAACGCTGATGCGGGCGCTGGAGGAGCTCGCCGACGGCTACGCCGCCCTCGCCGACGACGGCGACTTCCAAGCGGAGTTCCGGGCGCTGCTCCGCGAATATGTCGGCCGCCCCACGCCGCTGTACCGGGCCGATCGGCTCTCCGACCACTGCGGCGGGGCGAACGTGTGGCTCAAGCGGGAGGACCTGAACCACACCGGCGCCCACAAAATCAACAACTCGCTGGGGCAGGCCCTGCTGGCCCGCAAGATGGGCAAGAAGCGCATCATCGCGGAGACCGGCGCCGGCCAGCACGGCGTCGCCACGGCCACCGCCTGCGCCCGCTTCGGCTTGGAGTGCGTCGTCTACATGGGCGAGGAGGACATCCGCCGGCAGGCCCTCAACGTGTTCCGGATGAAGCTGATGGGCGCGGAGGTCCGTCCGGTCTCCAGCGGCTCCAAAACGCTGAAGGACGCCACCAACGAGGCGATGCGCGACTGGATGGGCAGCGTCGAGAGTACCCACTACATCATCGGCAGCGTCGTCGGACCGTCCCCGTTCCCCAAGATGGTGCGGGACTTCCAGTCCGTCATCGGCCGCGAGACGAAGCAGCAGGCCTCGGAGCACTTCGGCGGTCTGCCGGACGAGGTCGTCGCCTGCGTCGGCGGCGGCTCCAACGCCGCGGGGATCTTCTATCCGTTCGTGGAGGACGAATCCGTCATGCTGACCGGCGTCGAGGCCGGCGGCCGCAGCCAGACCGCCGGCGACCACGCCAGCACGCTCTCCTTCGGCCGCCCCGGCGTGCTGCACGGCTCGTTCAGCTACGTCCTGCAGGACGACGACGGCCAGACGAGCCCCGTACACAGCGTCTCAGCCGGCCTGGACTACCCCGGCGTCGGCCCGGAGCACAGCTATTGGAAGGACACCGGCCGGGTGAAGTACGTCGCCGTCGGCGACGACGCCGCCCTGTCGGCCTTCCGCAAGTGCAGCGAACTGGAGGGCATCATCCCCGCCGTCGAAACGGCCCACGCGATCCAATACGTCCTCGAAACCGTCGGCGCCCGCCCGGCCAGCGATCACGTCGTGATCTGCCTGAGCGGCCGCGGCGATAAGGACGTCTACGAAGTCGCGCGGCTCCTGGGCGAGGAGCTGTGACCACGCCCCCCGCGACAGCGACGGACGGGCTCCCGTGGACGCCGTTCGCCGCGACTGCGGGCCTCTGTTTGATCGGGCTGTGCTGCTGGGACGCGGGCTATGCGTTCCTCAGCCTGCTCGGCCCGGGGCTCGGCGTCGGGGACGAGGCAATGCACCCGCTTACGATCCCCGGCTTTCTAGCGGTGGGGCCCTTGGCTCTAACCTCCATTCTGCCGGCGCCGCGACGGGTGCGAATCGCCGCGGGATGTCTCGCCATTGTGGCCTACCTCGGAACGGCCGCCTTGATGCTGGCTCCGTTCACACCGGTCCCACGATGATCGAGGCCGATGGGGGCGGAGTCCGTCCCGGAACGGTCCGCCGCCGCGGCGGAGATCGGAGCTCCCGGGGAGAGGATCGAAAGCGGATGGGGTAGTCTTCGCTCAAATCTTTCGCCGACCGACCTTCGCGTCGGGAACTTTACGCCGACGCTCATGACCTCCCCCATCACCGCCGCCTTTGACAACGCGAAGGCGGAGAATCGTCTCGCCTTCATGCCGTTCGTCGCGGCCGGGGATCCGGACTGCGGGACCACCGCGGAGGTGCTGCGCACCCTCGCCGACGCCGGGGCGGATTTGATCGAACTTGGGGTGCCGTTCTCCGACCCGATCGCCGACGGGCCGGTCATTCAGGCCAGTTACACGCGGGCGCTGGGCGGGGGGTTCAAGCTGTCGCAGTTCTGGGCGATGCTGGAGGGGCTCGACACGGATTCTCTGCCGCCGCTCGTGGGGATGGTCAGCGTCTCGATCGTCCAGCGGGTCGGGACGGCGGCGTTCTGCGAGAAAGCGAAGGCGGTCGGGCTGGCCGGGTTGATCGTGCCGGACGTGCCGGGCGACGAGGCGACCGGCCTCGCCGAGGCCGCGGGCGCCGCGGGGCTGGACCTGGTGCAGCTCGTCTCGCCCCTCACCCCGGCGGAGCGCGTGAGCAAAATTCTCGCGGCGTGCAGCGGGTTCGTGTACTGCCTGTCGGTCGCCGGCACGACCGGGGAGCGGGACCAGCTCCCGCCGGAACTCACGGCTCACCTCGACCGGCTCCGCCAGCAAACGGACCTCCCGTTGGCCGTCGGCTTCGGCGTCAGCAAGCCGGAGCACGTGCAGGCCCTGCGAGGGCACGCCGACGGGGCGATCGTCGGCAGCGCCCTGGTCCGCCGGCTCGAAGCCCTGGCGGATCAGCCAAAGGAGGCGGTCATGAAAGACGTGGCGGCCTTCACACGTGAGATGGTCGCCGCGTGTCGTTCGTAGGGTCCGCTGCGCGGACCGTCATCTCGGCTCGGCGCCTTTGGGACGCGGTCCGCATAGCGGACCCTACGAACGCCGTTTGAACGGGTAGAACCACACGCCGTAGGGCAGGAACCGCGGCTTCAGCGGCTCGGCGAACCGCACCGGATCCGCCAATTCCCAGGCCCAGCGGTTCTCCAACTCCCGCGGCGGCACGCAGGAGGCGGCGGCGTCCTCCGGCGTCGCCCGCCGACAGCCGACGAGGTCCACCGTCCCCACCAGCGCCCCGCGGGGCAGCGGGTCCGGGTTCACCTCCTCCCGGAGCAGGACGACGTCCAGCTCCGGCAGGTCACTGAGTTTTTTGGCGGAATACACGTAGATCGTCCCCCGCACCTCCGTGGGGCGGGTGCGGATCTCCAGCGTCTTGCGGCCCCGCAGGATCAGTTCGCACCACGGTTGCCGGACGCCCAGGGCAATCCGGTCCCGCTCCGGCGCGGGCGCGACCAGACCGCCGCCGTTCACTCCGCCGACAGGGCGGGCGCCGGCGTCTCGGGGGGCGGGAGGCGGGTCCATAACGGCTAAGTCGACCCGCCGTTCGCCTCCACCGCAACCGCCGCCGGCTCGGCCTCCGCGATCGTCCCAGGGTCAGCGTTCGCCGAGGCTCTCGAACCGCTTCACACACAGAATCGCCCCGCCGACGGTCAGGGCGGCCAGCACGCCGGCGATCGGGACCGCGGCGACCTCTCCGGAGTCCGCCGCCGCCCCCATCGTCGCCGCCACCAGGAACACCGGCGACAGGGCGTAGGCCCCCACGCCGTAGACGATCACCCCCAGCACCGTCGCCCCGTACCGCACCACCGTGCTGAGGTAGGCCACGATCGTCAGGTACAGGCACCACCCGGCCACGATGGCCCAGGTGACGGGCGAGACTGCCGCGGCGACCGTGTCCTCCACGAAACGGGGGTCGCCCAGCGCGACGCAGCCGGCAAACGCCCCCGCCCCCGTCACCAATGCCGGCACGAGCGCCACCGACGCCCCCTGCAGCTTGCCCAGCAGCAGCGACGCGGCGCTCTTCGGCAACAACAACAGGTTGCCGAGCGTGTTCCACTTCAACTCCTCATTGAGCAGCCGGGTGGCGAGAAACAGCGAGTCGGCCATCGCCGCCGCCACGCAGACCACCATCCAGATCGCGAACATCTCGCCCCACACCCGCGTGGCGCCGAGGTCCGCCCCGTCGTAGGCGCCGATGCCGACGATGATCCCGAAGGCGGCGAACAGCCCGGCGAACCGCAGGGCCAACCCCCGGCCGCCGCCCACCAGGAAGCGGTACTCCTTCCAGGCCACCGGCCGCCGGCCGGGGCGGAAGCGGGAGCCGGGGTTCTTGGAGGAGGCCCGCCCGGCGAGCCCGCGGTCCGGCGCGGCGGCCCGGTCGGCGTCGGCGAAGCGTTCGAAGCAGATCCACGCCGCCGCGAAGCAGACGGCGCCGGCCGCCAGGCAGAAGCCCACCTGCGGGCACCACGGCCCTCCGCTGAAGCCGGTGGCGAAGATCTCGCCCAGCCGGTGCGGCACGCCGAACTCCGCCGCCCGATCGGCACCGTTCTCCTTGATCGCCACCGCCCAGCCCACCGGCCCGGCGATCTGGACCAGCACCTGCCCGAAGAACCCCACCACCGGCGGCAGGGCGAAGTAGACCAGCAGCGAAAACCCCGTCCAGAACGCCGCCGTGGCGCTGCGTCGACAGAGCACGCTCCAGAGCAGCCCGAGGTTCGCCACCAGCACGAGGTAGGCCGCCAGACAGGCGAACGCCGCCGTGATCTGCCCCAGCAACACGCCCCCCAACGTGATCGCCAGCAGCACGAACGGCATCTGCACGCCGAGCAGCAACAACGCCGCGACCAGCCGGCTGGTGCTCTTGCCCAGCATCAACGCCGCCCGGCCGACGTTGGCCATCCGCAGGAGGCCCAGCGTGCCCTCCTCCTTCTCCTCCGTCACGGCCGTGGCGAACAGGCTGACCGCCGCGAGGCTGATGAACAGAACGTTCAACCAGCAGATATTCTCGAAAAACGCCAACCCCGGCGCCCCCAGCGTGAGGCTCGTCGCCGCGGCGATGAGCAGGGCGATCTCAATGAACCCTGCGAACCCCAACCGCAACAGGTGCCCGCGCAGACCGGACGCCTCGGTTTTGAGGGCGCGGTCGAAAAGGGCGAGGGAGCCGGAGAGCATTGGGGAGGTCGGAAGTCGGAGGTCGGATTTCGGATGTAACGAGTCGCCGGTTTACCTCGGACGTTCTTTAATTGGGCGATCGGCGGGATGGCCTTTGCCGCCGTTGCGCTTCGACGTGCGAATCGATGCCACGACGATCGCGGTGATCTCCTCCGCCTCGCGGTGAAGCGAAAGCACGCGATCGCGGGGCAGCAGGCCGGTCTCCATCACCATCTCTAGCCAAAACGCGCTCTCGTCCGCTTCCTCCTCCACGATCCCCAATTTCGCTCGGAATTCCGCCGTCGATCGGGCCCGGCGGGCGGCGCGGTAATTGGCGCCGACGGAGGTGCCGGACCGAATGAGTTGCCCTCCAATCGCATTCCCTTGCCGGTTGTTGGGCAACGCCGTCGTGAGTTTTACGACACGCACCGCGAACGCTTTCGTGCGGCGGACCATCTCATCCGGTTTCATCTCTCGTTTCGCCCTCGCGTGCGGGACACATCCGACTTCCGAAATCCGACCTCCGACGTCTCGTCACGCTTCGCGCACCCCGCCCGCCGTGAGTTCCATAAAGGCCCGGTTGAGGTGCTTCTTCTCCTCGGAGAAGCCGACCACCGGCAGGCCGAGGGCGATGACGCCGCCGAGGATGTCGTTCACGGGGATCACGTCGCGATCGAAGGTGATCAGCCAGCCGGGGCGTTCCTCGTCCTTTTTCGCTTCGGTCACGCCCGGGATCGCCATCAGGTCGCTGCCGAGGTCCTCCGGCTCCGGGGCGCCGTCGCGGGGCGGGTCGAGCAGCACCCGGTAGGTCACCAGCCCGGAGGCCGCCGACAGCAGCTCGTCGATCGAGCCGCTGAACTTCGTGGTGCCGCGGTCCACGATCGTCACCGAGTCGCACAGCTCCGCCAGTTCGGAAAGGATATGTGAGGAGATGAAGATCGTTTTGCCCATCCCCCGCAGGGCCCGGAGAATGTCCATCAACTCAATTCGGGCCCGCGGATCCAAGCCGGAGGCCGGTTCGTCCAACAACAACAGGGACGGATCGTTGATCAGCACGCGGGCCAGGCCGACGCGCTGCGTCATGCCGCGGGAGAGGCCCTTGATGAGGTCGTCCTGCCGGCCGTCCATGTCGGTCAGCTCGAGAACGTTTTTGATGACCCCGTCGCGTTCCTTCGTCGGCAGGCCGTAGGCGGCCCCGAAGAAATCCAGGTACTCGTGCACCGACATCTGCCGGTACATGCTGAAGTGGTCCGGCATAAAGCCAATGCTGCTGCGCACCTGATGGACCTGCCGGACGACGTCCCGGCCGAACACCCGCACGGCGCCCTGCTGGGGCTTCATCAGGGTGCAGATGATCTTCAACGTGGTCGTTTTGCCGGCGCCGTTGGGACCGACGAAGCCGTGAATCGTGCCCGGTTCGACGGTGAACTCCATCCGCTGGAGCGCCCGGTGCTTCTTGTAGGTGTGCGACAGCCGCACGACCTCGATCGCCGGCGTCTGTTCGGCGACCGGGGCCGGCGGGGCGGCGGCCGGGGCCTGCGCGGGGGCCTCGGCGGCTTCGGCGGACGGCGTGGCGACGCTCACAGCGGGAACTCGTAGGAGAGAATCGTGGTGCCGTTCTGGTTCGGCAGCGGGTCGGTCGGCAGATCCCGGCCGGCGGCGCCGAGGATGCGGTGCTCCTCCCGCAACGGCGTGACGGCGTAGACCCGCACCCGATCGGCCGGGGCGGCGAGGCGGAACAGCTGTCGGGCGTCCCGGAAGCCAAGGTCCCGGCCGATCAGCTGCCGGGCCGCGAGGTCCAGGCCGCGGTCGGTCAGTTCGAGGTCGTCCTCCCCCCAATACTGCTGCTGGTAGGGATCGTAGCCGTATCCGTAACCGTTCCCCTCCCCGTACGGCGCCGCCTGCACGGAGACGTTGCCGACCAACCCGAA
Organism: Alienimonas sp. DA493; assembly: GCF_043951915.1. NCBI lineage: Bacteria > Pseudomonadati > Planctomycetota > Planctomycetia > Planctomycetales > Planctomycetaceae > Alienimonas > Alienimonas sp. DA493. Next base: position 18,208 of record NZ_JBINJD010000009.1, read on the forward strand.
CCCGTACCCGGCCAGCAGGTTGCCCAGCGGGATCGGCTCGGCGTTCGTGTTCATCGTGGCGACCCCGCCGGAGGCGTTCAGCGGGTAGACATGCCGGTGGTGCACGGCGAACAGCCGGGCCCGGCTTTCGAGTTCCGGAGGAACCTTCACCCGCAGGCCGGTCAGCCGCACGCCGGAGCCGTCCGCCGTCGTGCCCGAGGCGCCGGCGAGCAGTTCCACCGGCGGGGCCGGTTCGTCCCGGCGGGCCTTCGCCACGAAGGCCCGGGAGGAGAACGGCGGCACGTCGGCCGTCAGCGAGCCGGGCTCCCCGTTGAAGCCGGTGTTGCGGATCACCCCCTTCACCGACTCCGACGCCTCGCCGGTGCTGTAGATCGGCGTGTCGCCCGAGACGGCGAAGGTGTAGTCGCCGCCGTCGGTCACGAACGCGTCCGCCCACTGGGTGACCTCCGTGGCACCCGTCTCGCTCCCCGGCGCCGGCGGCAGCGCCCGCACCAGCGCCGTGGTGCGCACCGACAGGCTCTCCCCGTAGCCCCGCCGGCCGACCGTCCGCAGGGCGATCCCGAAGGTCAGCGTGACCGCGATCAACAGCCCCAGCGTCGCCGGATAGCCGCGGCGTTCCCGTCCCACGAGGAACACCCCCGGGAACAGCGCCGCGACGTAGGCCAGGCAGAGGATGTGAATGAGCCCCCAGTTGTGCTCCGGCCGCACCATCCGGCGCAGCGTGGGCAGGATTTCCTCCTCCAGCCGCGTCGGGGAGTAGGAGACCGGGAAGGCGCCGGTCTGCCGCTCGCGGCGTTCCTCGAACGCCAGATCGTCCGCCGTCATGCGGGCGAACGTCGGATCCGCCAGCAGGGCGCCTTCGGCGAACAGTTTGGTGACGGCGCTCGCCTTCTGGGCGTGCCGCAGCACCGTGCCGCGGCCGACGGCGAAGCGGGAGGAGGGGTCGTTCAGCGGCGTCAGCGCCCCGCCGAACCGCACCGGCGAGCCGTCCGGGCCGGTCAGCAGGTGCACCGTCCCGCCGCCGTTCAGCCAGGCCAGGAAGCTCTCCTGCCGGACCGCCTCCCAGTCGGGCGCATGGTCGAGCACGACGCCCCGCAGCCCCTCGGTCGCTTCCGGCCGCGGGGGGAACAGGGTTTCGTCCATCCGCGGCAGGCCGGGGACGCGGGCGGTGAAGTCGTCCGTGCCGGTGAGGAACACCACCCCGGCGGCGTCCGAGTCCGTCAGGCCGGGCCGCGGCAGCGTGGCGGTCAGCACGCCGTCGTCCCCCGGGGAGAGCCCCTCGGGGATTGCCTGCAACCGCCAGGATTCGCCGCTGTCCAGCGGGATCACGTAGAACTGCACCCGCCGGGAGGCGAACGCGGACAGGAACACCGGCTCCGTCAGCACCGCGCCCCGCCGGTCGCCGACGAAGTTCGCCCGGTAGAGGTTCACCACGCCGTCGAAGGTGTCCTGCGTGGGATTGTCCAGCAGGATGGACACCGGCGTGAACAGCCCCGGCACGGCCTTCCCGCCGAACCCCCAGTCCACCTGCCGCACCGTCACCTGGGCGGCGGCCGCGGTCGGGAACAGGCCGCACGCCGTGACGGCCAGCAGCAGCGCGGCGAGCGAACGGCGGGGAGACATGGGCGAACCGGCGGGGCGGGCGGGAACGGCGACGATAACGGGGCGGCGGAACCGGCGGCGAGCGGTAGCGGATCGGCCGGCGGGGGGCGGATCGGGGCTCATGTCACGGGGCGACGGTGGAAGACCCACCATTCGGCGAGCAGCAGAACCAGCGCCCCGGCGGCCAGCCAACGCCACAGCGGGCGATCGGCGGCGACCTCCTCGCCGGAGGCGGCGACCGCCACCTCGTTGAACTCCAGTTGCTCCGCGCCCACCAGCGACGTTTCCAGCGGCGAGAGCGTCCCCACGGTGAACGCGGCGACCTCCTCCCCCCCGGCGCTGACGGTGTAGAGCCCGGCCGTCTCCGCCGGAACCGCGGTCAGCATCCCGCCGGCGTCGGCCCGCACGGTGCGGGTCCCGTCCGGGCCGGCGACGGTCGCCTCCCGATTCGGATCGCCCAGGTCCACCTCCGGCAGCGTGCCGGTCCGCTCCGCCCGTACCTCGCTCAACGCCGCGGCCCGGGTCGCCTCGCGGACGAGGTTTTGCACGAGGATCGGGAACGCCACCCGGTAGGGCAGCGTGCTGGTCGCCGGGTCGAACAGCAGGAAGTAGTCCACCCGGGCGCCCTCCCGCCGGCGGAGCATCAGCGGCCCGGTGCGGGCGTCGATCAACACCTCGTAGCCGAGCTGCTCCAGGTCCGCGGCGCCGGCCGGCTCCCCGTCGGGCTGTTCGAGGTACTCCGGCTCCTCGGTGATCTGCACCTCGCGGAGTTGAACGTGCTCCAGCACCGGCGCCGTCTGCCGCCAGTCGACCACCTCTGCGTAGCCCACCTTTGTGGCGATCAGGTCGCTCAAGTCCGGCGGAACGACGCCGACGAACGCTCGCACGTTCGCCTCCGGGGCGGGGTTCTCCTCGGTGTCCGGTTCGTCGACGATCGCCAGGTCGTAACTCAGCGGCCCCTCGACGCTCGGCCGGGGGAAGATCGTGACGGCGCCGGGTTCGAGTTCCATCGCCCGGCGGAATAGGCCCTGCGAGGTCGGGCAGTACGCCGTCAGCGGCCGCGGCGGGGGGAGGATCAGGCCGGCCGTGTCGTCGGCCGGCAGGCTGTCGGGCCCCTCGGCGACGATCCGCACCGTCACCGCCCGGGGGCCGTCCGCGGGGACCTCGAACACCAGCCGGGGCGAGTCCTCGGCCCGGTCGAAGCCGACCGACTCCGTCGCCAACGGGTCGCCGCCGTCCGGGCCCTCCTCGCCGTACAGTTCCACTGTCGCCCCGGTCGCGGCGCTGGCGGCGAGCTTCACGAACAGATCCCACCCCGCGTTCTCGGCGGCGCCGGCCCCGCTGCGGCGGGCGTTGAGGGCCACGATCCCGACGTTCGGCCCGGCTGCCGGCAGGCGCTGGTAGTTCACGGGAAAGGCGAGGTCCACGTCGTCGGCCGGCGGGAGGTTGCCGTCGGTCAGCAAAATCGCCTCCGCGACCGGGGCCGTGCGGGCCAGCGCCCCGGCCAGCCGCAGGGCGTCGCCCAGGTCGCTCTCCACGTCCTTCGTCGTCAGCCGATCAAGGGCCGGTTTGAGCAGGTTCGGGTTGTCCGTGAACTCCTGCAGCGTGCGGGCGTTGCGGTCGAAGGCGATCAGGGCGAGCTGCTGCCCGGGCCGCAGGCCCTCGATTAGCTCCTCGGCTTTCTCCTTCGCCAGATCGAGCCGCGACCGGCCGGCGGCGTCGGTCGCGGCCATACTGGCGGAGGCGTCGATCAGGATCACCCGGTACTCCGCCCGCCCCGCCCCGGCGTTCAGGAACGGCTGCATCGCCGCGAACGTCAGCGCCGCCAACAACAGCAGTTGGAGAAGGAGGAGCAGGTTGCGGCGGAACTTCTGGAACGGGCTGTTCACCCGCTTGTCGTTCACCACCCGCCGCCACAGGGCGAGGCTGGGCACCTCCGCCCGCGGCCGCCGCAGTTTGAGGAAGTAAAACAGGATGATCGGCGCCGCCAACGCCGCCAGGGCCCCGGCGGCGAGGTTCGCGAACCCGATTGAGGAAAGGGCGTTCATCGCAGCCCCCCCCGGCGGCTCGCGTAGGGTCCGCTCTGTGGACCGCCCGGGGTCGGCCGACGAGCCACGTACGCGGGTGCGTTCTGATCGCGGTCCGCACAGCGGACCCTACGAGAGTTCATCGCAGCCACCCCCGGCGTCGCAGGTCGCCGAACAGCAGGTCCTTCAACGGCTCCTCCGTGCTGACCGGCAGAAACCGGCCGCCGCGCTGGCGGCACTGCACGGCGAGTTCGTCCTCCAGGGCGAGGCGGTGGTCGTGGTAGTAGCCCAGCAGGTCGCCGGCCCGGGTGACGTCCAGCCCGGCGCCGTTCTCGCAGTCGACCAACCGCAGGTCGCCGGTGAGGTCCGGGTCGATCTCCTCCGGGCTGAGCACCTGCACGGCCCACGGCTCCAGCCCCGCCGCCTGCAACTGGCCGAACAGGCCGGGCACGTCGCCGAAGGTGAGGAAGTCGCTGGCGATCACCGCGATCCCCCGGCCGCGGTGCCGCTTGAGCACGTCCCGCACGGCGTCCTCGATCGGGTAGTCCCCACCGGGCTCCACCGTTTCGAGGAACTTGAGCAGCCGGGGCAGCGATTTGCGCCCCGTGCAGGGCGGCAGCCGCACCGGCTCCGTGCCGGCCGCGTGGCAGACGTGCGCGGACACCTTCTCGACGCTGGTCAACGCACAAACGCCGAACGCCGCCGCCAGCCGGCAGGCCCGCATCAGCTTCGTCTCGCCGCTGCCGTATTTCATAGAAGCGCTGGCGTCGACGATCAGGCAGACGTGCAGCTCTTCCTCGTGCCGGTAGAGCTTCATGTACGGCTTGTTGAGCCGACTGAAGATGTTCCAGTCGACGAACCGGACGTCGTCGCCGGGGGCGTAGTCGCGGTAGTCGGCGAACTCCGTGCTGCTGCCGCCCTTGCCGGCGAGGTGCTCCCCGCGGGAGGGGTTCGTCAGCCGACGGACCGGCTGCAACCGCACCCGTTCCAGTCGGCCGAGCACGTCGTTGGGCAGCAGCGTGGTGAGCGACGACCCGCTCACGCCGCCCGCTCCGGCAGCTGCTTGGTGAGGTCGCCGATGAGCTCCGGCACGCTCACGTCGTCGGCTTGGCCGTCGTAGTTCAGCAACACGCGGTGCTGCAGCACGGCGGGGGCGAAGTGGGCGACGTCCTCGAACGCCGCGTGCGGCCGGCCCTCGGCCAGCGCCCGCACCCGGGCGGCCTTGATGAGGCTCTGGGCGGCCCGCGGGCTGGCGCCGGCTTTGACGTAGCGGCTCACGGCCTCCCCGCTGTCGCCGCCGGCGACGCCCGTGCCGGGGTGCGTGGCCAGCACCAGCCGCACGGCGTAGTCCCGCACGGCGTCGGTCACGACCACGTTCGCCAGCGTTTTGCGGTGCCGCAGGATCGCGGCGCTGTCGAGCACCTGTTCCGGGTCGATCGGCTGTTTGAGGATGGTGCGGCCGACGATTTCGTTCAGTTCCGCCCGGTCCGGCAGCGGCACGTTCACCTTGAACAGGAACCGGTCCAGCTGGGCCTCCGGCAGCGGGTAGGTGCCCTCCTGTTCGAGCGGGTTCTGCGTCGCCATCACGAAGAACGGCTGTTCGAGCACGTACCGGGTGCCGGACGTGGTCACGCTGCCCTCCTGCATCGTTTCCAGCAGGGCGGACTGCGTCTTCGGGCTGGCCCGGTTGATCTCGTCGGCCAACAGCAGCTGGGTGAAGATCGGCCCCTGCCGGAACTCGAAGCGGTACTGGCCGTGCTCGTCGGCGCTCATTACCTGGGTGCCGACGATGTCCGCCGGCATCAGGTCCGGGGTGAACTGGATCCGCTTGAAGTCGAGGTCCAGCGCCTTCGACAGCGCCTTGACCAGCTCCGTCTTGCCGAGCCCCGGAACGCCTTCGAGCAGCACGTTGCCGCCGGCGAACAGGGCGGTGAGGACGGCTTCGATCACCTCCGTCTGCCCGACCATCACGCGGCCGACCTCCGTGCGGACCCGCTCGAAGATCGTGCGGAACTCCGCGGCCTCCTGCCGGAGTCGGTCCGGGTCGACGGGGGCCGGAGCGGCCGACGCGGCGGCCGGGTCGGGGAGCGAAGCGTCGGGCGGGGGGACGTCGGTCATGCGATGCGCGTCGGAAAAGTGAGAACCGGGAGCCCGGGGGAGCGGGTCAGGACCGGTCGCGTTTCTTCTTCAAATCCAGCAGAGCCGCGGTGGTGTTCGCCGGCGGGGCCGATTTCTTCGGCGGGGCCGGAGCGTCCGCGTGCGGTTTCGCGGCCTGCGGAGCCGCACGCAGCTTGCCGCGATCCAGAGCCCGGCCAGCCCCGGACATGGGGGGCGAGCTCTCCCGCTTTTTGGCGAGCAGGCCCTCCAGCGTCGGGCCGCCGGCGGTCGCGGTCGCCGTGCCGAGCTTCTCCTTCTTGAACAGTCCCTTCACCAACGCCCAGTCGAGCTGCACCCGTCGCACGGCGACGTCCAGCGGGATCAGGCAGGCGACGAGGATCAGCAGCCAGTCGAAGATCGGCCGGCTGCTGCGCTTGGGCTGGCGGTCCTCCGTGAACAGCGATTTGGGCGTCTCCGGGGTCAGATTCAGCTCCCGGCCGCCGGTGCGTTCGGCGACGCGTTTCAGCACGATCGGATCGCTGCGGAACCGCAGGTACTCGGCGCTGTAGGGCAGGATGAACCCGCCGGCGACCTGCTCCGTGCCGTCGTTCTCGACCGGCTCTTCCACGATCGCGTCGTTCGCCCCGGCGACGGTGCCCTGCGGCGTGGGGCCTTCGGGAACCGGGGTCTCCGCCGGTTCGACCGCCCCGCCGCCGACCGTCGTGGAGCGGCCGATGACCTGGTATCGCCCCTTCCCCCACAGCGGCACGCGGGCCTGATACCGCCGCGGCCCGACCTGCACCAGCGGGACGGTCTCCGTCCGGTCCCGCGGCCCGGCGACGGAGGTGGTGATTTCGAGAAACCGCTCGTTCGGCGAAAAGTCCTCGACGACGATCACCCCGTCGGAGCCGTCCGTGTAGGTGCTCATCCGCAGGTGCCCCTGCTTGCGGACGCGGCCCAGGTGCGTGATGAGTTGTCGGACGAAGGGGCCGTAGCCGTCCCACGCCACCCAGTCGGCGCCCCAGTTCGGGCCGAGGTCCGCGGTGAAGGCTCCGGTCCGGCCGAGGCCGAACTGGCGGACGGCGAGGATCGGGTCGAACTCGCCGGGGGCGACCTGCTCGTCGGAGGGCACGCGCAGGATCTGTTCGGTCAGCCCCTCCTTCGGCGTGGTCAGCACGAAGCCCCGCACCGGCGGCAGTTCGCCCAGCCCTTTGAGGATCGGGTGCCCGAGGGCGACCTCCGGCTGGACGGTCTTGTTCTGAATGAGCGTTCGGCGGAGGGTCTTCGCCTCCTTCACGAAGATGCCGGGCAGTTGGTTGGGGTCGTCCGGCAGGTAGAACCGGCCGCCGGTGCCCGCGGCGATGCCGCGCATCGTGTTCAGCGACTGCCGGTCGCCGGGGTGCGGGAAGACGGCGACGGTACTGATCGCGATCTGATTGTCCGCGAAGTCCTTGACCAGCGCCGGCGGCGGGGGGCTGGGGTCGCCGTCGGAGATGATGATCATGTGCTTGGCGCTGGCGTCGCTCTCCTTCAGCGCCTTCAGGCCGGCGTTCATCGTCTGGGCGAAGTCCGGCATGTCGCCGATCTGGGCCGCGTTGATCTTGGGCACGAGCTCCGGGTAGTTCGCCGCCGGGGTAAGCTCGAACAGCCAGCTCTCGCCCTCGACGTAGTCCGCCACCAGCACGCCGCACTCGTCCTGATCGCCCAGGACCTTGATCGCCCGCTTGCAGATCCGCTTGCCCCAGGTGTTCCCCTGCGGGAACTCGCAGGTGTGCAGGATGATGACCAGCGCCCCCTTGGGCAGCACCTTGCGGCGGGTGATGTCCAAGTCGACCGGCAACGCCTCCTCGATTGGCGTGTTCTGATAGCCGCCGGCCCCGAAGCTGTTTTCGCCGCCGAGCATCAGGAAGCCGACGCCCATATCCGACACCGCCGTCCGCACCGCGGCGAGTTGGCGGGCGTCGAAGGAGTCCGCCGGCACCCCGGCGAACACGATCAGGTCGTAGGGCATCAAGCTCAGCACGTCCCGCGGGAAGGCGTAGCCGTCCATCACCGAGACCTCCCGTTCCCCCTCGCGGGCGGCGGCGACGAAGTCCTCCACGTCCCGCGGGTCGCCGCCGGGGTCGGTGACCACCAACACCTTCCCTGCCCCCTCCAGGTAGAGGTAGTTCAGGGCGGTGTTGTTGTCCTCCACGCCGTCGCCGGGGGAGCCGTCGGAGGCGTCGTCCGCTTTGATCGTGGCGGCGTACTCGTAGTAGCCGGGGCCGCGCAGGCGGATCGGGAAGCTGTAGCGGTTTTTGCCGGCCTGATACTCAACCCGCTCCCGGGCGATTTCCTCGCCGTTTTCCGTGAGGGTCAGCGTGCCGGAGCCGGCCTCCAAACTGGAGAGCACCACGCTCGCCTCGTAGCTCTCCCCCTGCCGGACGAACCGCGGCAGGTCGAGCCGTTCCAGCCAGACTTCGGCCCCGCCGCCGTAATCCACCGGCAGCACGTCCACCTTGATGCCCCGGCCGCGGAGTTGGTCGATCTCCGCGGCCATGCGGCCCTCGGTCTCCGTGCCGTCGGAAATCAGCACCACCCGGCCGGCGTTCTCCTCCGGAATCATCGCCGCGGACAGGCTGAGGGTCTGCTCCAGGTTCGTCGCGTCGCGGTCCACCTGGGAGTTGATGACCCCCTCGAAGGCGACGCTCTTCTTCGGCGGCAACTCCACCGCGGCGTTGCGGCCGAACACGACGAGGCCGGCCTCGTCGGTGGCCGGCTTCTGCGCGACGGCGCCGCTGAACAGCTCCAGCGCCTCGCTCTCCACCCCGCGGCCGACGCTGTCGGAGACGTCCAGGGCGAACACCACGCTGGTAACGTCCCGCTCCCGCACGGCCCGGGGCTCCGCCAACGCCGCGACGCACAGGCCCAGCAGGCAGAGCCGCAGGAAGGTGGAGGCTTCCGCCCGGGTCGTCCCCATCCCGCCGCGGTTCGCCACCGCCAGCCACCAGACCCACGGGGCGAAGGCCAGCAGCCCGAACAGCGCCGGCCGGGCGAACAACACCCGCCGATCGACGGTCAGCCAAACGGCCAGCCCGCCGAGCAGCAGGGCGAACGCCGCCAGCGGCCAGCCGTCCCGCCACCGCACCGGGCCGCGGGGCGGCGGGAACAGCGACCGCCCCAGCCGGTCCCAGAAGCCCGCCGGTTCCCGCCGCCCCGAGGCGGTCAGCGTGGGCCGGCGGGGCGGCGGGGGAGCCATCGAGCGAGGCGACCGAATTGGAGGAGGGAATGAGGGGAACGCAGTCAGCTTACGGAACAACGCCGCCGCGGGCACAACCGGTTCACGTGAATCTGGGCGGGAGCGTCAGGGCAGGAGCGTCACGAGCCGCCGATTCCCCGTGTCCGCGACCCAAACGCGGCCCGAACGGTCCACGTCGAGCCCCCACGGCGTGACCAGCGGGCCGGTCGCCCCTGAGTTCTCCCACCGGCCCAGCAGCGTGCCGTCGGCGCGAAGCGCCGTGACGCGGCCGCCGTGGTACTCCGGCACCCACAACGTGCCGTCCGCGGAGCGGGCCAGGTCGTAGGGGCTGTGCAGCGGGACGGCGGCGTCCCCGCCGAGCACGCCGCGGTACTCGCCCTCCTCCGTGAATCGCTGGATGCGGTCCCCGAAGGCGTCCGCGACCAGTACGAACGCCTCCCCGCCCCCGGCCTTCCCCGGAGCGGGCGCTGGCGGGACCCACGCCACGCCGCTGGCCCGGCTGAACTGCCCCGGGCCGGTGCCGAACGCCCCGATCGACCGCAGCGGCTCGTTCTCCGGGTGCGGGCTGAAGATCTGCACGCGGTCGTTCCCGCCGTATTCGCCGACGTACAGCCGGCCGGCGTCGTCGGCGGTCACGGCGACGGGGAATCGAAAATTGCCCGGTTCGTCCCCCTCGACGCCCCACATCGTCACGACGTCGCCCTCGGTCGTGAACAGCACGACCCGGTGATAGTGCGTGTCCGCGACCGCCACGAGCCAGCGATCAAACCCCGGCGGGCGGTAGACGCAGATCCCCTCCGGGTTGCCGTTGTGGTTCGCCGGCATCTCCCAGCGTCGCAGTTCCTCCCCCTCCGGCGAGAACGCCAGCACCCGGCCGGCGTTGTCCAGCACGTAGGCCACTCCGTCCGGCCCGATGCCCACGCCCCGCGGGGCCGGCAACTGCGGCCCGGCGTTGGGCAGGGCTCGCACCCGCACCTCCGCGAACTCCAGCGCTGGCCCGTCCGCCCCCCCGCCGTCGCACCCCGCCGCGATCCCGAGCAGAACCGCCGCCAGCAGGGCGAACGCCAGCCGCGTCGCCACCCGGACGCCCGCCGCCAGCGGCGGGCCGGGCCGGTGGTGCAGCACGGTGCGGTTCCCGCCGTCGTCGGTCAGTTCGGTGGTCGTCACCGGCCCGGCGGGGGCGGTGCGGACGACCGTCAGCGGGCCGTCCTCCGCCGGCGCCAACTCCAGCCGCTCCGCCCGGACGAACCGCCGGGGGCCGCCCGGCCGTGGGTCCGGCGGCAGTTCGTTCAGCGGCCCCAGCAGCGCCCCGGTCGCCCGGTCCGGCGGGTTCTCGTGCAGTTCTTCGGTCGACCCGGCGAACGCCGCCCGACCGTCCGCCAGCGCCACGCAGTGGGTCGACTCCCGCACCGCCGCGGCCGGGTCGTGGGTGGCGAAGACGACCGACCGCCGCACGCCGTCCGCGGTTCCGTCCCAATGCTCCCGCAGCACGGTCCACAGCCCCGGCAGCGCCGCGGGATCGACGTGGGCCAGCGGTTCGTCCAACACCAGCACGCCCGCCCCGCTCGCCACGGCCCGGGCGAGGGCCAACCGCGACCGCTCCCCCGCCGATAGCGTCCCCGGCCGGCTCTCCGCGACACCGGAGAGTCCGATCCGGCCCAGCAGCTCCTCCGCCGCGGCGTCGTCCCGTTCCGGTTGTACCGCGAGCAGGTGCCCCCGCGCCGTCTCCCCCGGCCACAGTCCGAGGTCTGAGGGAACCCAGAACAACTCACACGCCGCCCCCGGTTCGCCGTCGCCGATAGGCGGCGCGCCCCGCTCGACAGCTCCCGCGCTCGGCGTCTCGAATCCCACCAGCGCCTCCAACAACGAAGACTTCCCCGCCCCGCTCGCCCCCACGATCGCGGTAACGCCGGGGGGGATCTCCAGCGAAACGTCGTCCAGCCGCGGCCGCCCGGGGGCGCCGGGCAAACGGACGTGCGACAGTCGGAACAGCGGGGCCGTCATCGCTGCACCATACCCGCGGGCGCCCCGACCGCCGCCAGCCGCGGCGCCGCCCAGGCCCCCAGCGCCAGCAACGCGGCCGGGGCGACGGTGTTGATCAGGCAGAGCGCCCCCAGCACCGCGTTGTGACCGTAGTGCATGAGGTTGTAGAGGCCCGGCGGGGCCGTCTCCAGCCCCGGCGGGAGCAGCACGGCGGCGGCGGCGACGTCCGCGGCGGCCCACAGCGTGAGCAACCCCCCTCGCACCCACGCCGCCCGCCCGGTCAGCCGCCACCACACCCGCCCCCCGGCCCGCCGCTGCGCCCGCGTCCCGCCCCGGAGCAGCGAGGTGAGGAACCGCCCGGCGGTGCGTCCTTCCGCGAACGCCCGCAACGCCGCCGCCCGCGGCAGCAGGACCACGGCGAGGGCGACGACCAGCGGCGCCGCCGAGTCCCGCACCGCTCGGGCGCCCGGCAGCCCCTCCGCCGCCGCGGCCGTCAGCCCGGCCTGCACGACCAGCCCCACGATCAGCGACCCGCACAGCCCCGGGGCGATCATCGCCGCCAGCAGCGGCGCCCCCGCCGGCCCCCGCACGCGGCCGACGAGCCACAACGCCCCGGAGGCCAATGCCGCGGCCGCGGCCCCGATCGCCAGCGAGCGGCCGCTCTCCGCGGCGAACTGCTCCGCCCGCCAGCCGCTCTCCAATAGGGTGCGAAAGCCCTCCGCTCCCGTCTCCCCGGCGACGATCGCCGCCGGCACGATCACCGTCAGCCCGCCCGCGACCGTCAGGGCCAGCGCCGCGGCGAGGTTCGACCGCCGCGAGGCCGGCGCCCGCCGTTCGTCCCGCCGCCCCGGCCCCGTCGCCCCCCGCAGCCAGATCAGCAGCGGCACGAGCCCGACAAGCTGCACCGCCGCGGCCGGCCACGCCAGGCGGAGCGAATCGGCCAGTTCGATCGCCCGGGCGTGGGCGTCGAACAGCGTGACGGTCCACGCCGTCGTCCCAGCGAGGCTGGGCGTTTCGAATTGCCCGAAGGCGTACAGTCCCGCGACCCCCGCCGCGGGACCGAACCGGGCGAGCGTTCGCAGCGCCGCTTCCCTCTGCCAAGCCCATAACGCCGAGGCCCCGCGGGGCCTCGGCGTTATGGCGACGAGCTTGCGAAGAAATACCGCGGACGCCGTGCGGGTCGGGGGCGGGGCGACGGCCAGTAAGGCCGCCGCGGCGCACACGCACCGGGCCCAGATCAACAGGGCGGTCAGCGCCTCGTTCGCCCAGGGATGCGCGGCGAGGGAGAGCGAAAAATTGCTCCACCCGTAGCCGGTCAGCAGTTCGGGGACCAGCAGCGGGGCGAGCGTCGCCGTCCACCACAGACCGGCCCGCTCCTCTCGCAGCCGCCGGGCGATCGGCGCCGCCGCGGGCAGCGCCAGCCCGACGACCAGCGCCGCCCGAACCAGCGAGAACAGCACGCTCGGCCACAGACTCACGCCGCGTCGCCCGTTGTCGGTTCGCCCGACAGCCACGCCAGCACGGCGGCCCGGTGCGGGTCGAGCCCCGCCAGCGGCACCGCGTCCCGGGCCAGCGCCGCGAACCGCTGCACGTCCTCCGGCAGCGGGCCGGAGACGGGGGTGAGGGGAATCTGCCGGGACGGCCCGTTCGCCAGCCGCACGGCGACCTCCTTGCCGAGCAGGTAGTCCGCCAACCGGGCGGCGTGGCCCGGGTTCGGGCCGCCGCGGATCAGGGCGACGGTGTTCGGAATACAGACCGGCGCCGGCCCGTCCGGGCCCGGGAGCAGCACGGGCAACGTCTCCACCGGGGCGCCGGCTTCGAGGGCGAGGTAGGCGTCGTCGGTGTCCGTCCAGCCGCAGGCGACCGTGCCGGCGGCGACGAGATCCTTCACCGCGGAATTGCCTGAGGCGATCACCCGACCGGCGTCGTCCAGCCGTTCGTAATAAGCCCGCAGCCCCTCGTCGCCCAATTCCCGGTGGAGCAACGAAAAATGCGTCAGCGTCGTGCCGTAGCGGGGATTGGCGTGGGCGAAGCTGAGGTCGCCCGCCCCGCCGGCGCCCGCCTTGGCCAGCTCTGCGTCGAGCGCTTCCCGGGTCGCGGGCATGCGGTCGGTATTGACGATCCAGACCCGCAGCCGGCCGCCGAAGCCGCACCACAGGCCTTCGTCGTCGCGGTGTCGCTCCGGCGTGGCCTCCCACGCCTCCCCGCGGTGCGGGGCCAGCAGGCCGCGGGCGGCGAGGTCCTCCGTGCCGCCGCGTTCGTTGTTCCAGAACAGATCGCAGACGGGGGCGTCGGCCTCGCGGATCAGCGAGCCGACCAGCGACAGGCTTTTCGTGGCCTCCGTGTCGAACTTCGGCCGCACCCGGATGCCGGTGCGGGCCTCGAACTCCCGCAGGATCGGCTCGGCGTGTAGGCGGTCCGCGGCGCAGTACAGCACCACCTCGTCCCCGCCGCCGCCGCCGCACCCGGCGGCGCCGACGAACAGGCCGGCCGACGCCGCCCCGAGGAACGCCCGACGGGAGGCGACGGCGTTATTCGTCATCGTTCGTCGGGCCAAGGGCGTCGAAGTAGCGCTGGATGCCTTCGCGGTAACCGGGGGGCACGTCCTCGGCGACGATCGCCTCGTCCACGCCGTCCTTCACCCGGGCGAGGTTCTCCATGTACTCCGTCGTGCGTTCGCCGCGTTCGCTGTCGCCCTTGGATTTGAGGCTCATCAACGTCTTGCCGGCGACGAGGTGGCTCTGGGAGACCTCCGTGCGGAAGCCGGTTTTGGCGTCGGGCGCCTCCTCCATCGCCCGGCCGTCGACCTCCTCGCGCTCGCCGCGGCCCTCGCCGCCGCTGTCTTCGCCGTCCCCATCGCCTTCGCCGTCCCCTTCACCCTCGCCGGAGCCGCGGACGCTGCCTTCGATCGCCGCGACCGGCTGCTGGCCGCTCTCGGCGAGCATCTCCTCGTAGACCTCCAGGAACTCCGCCATGGAGGCCGCGTCGGTCGCCTCCTGCCCGTCCAACTGCCCCATTTCGTTGAGCTGACCGGCCTGCCGGGCGGCTTCGAGGGCCTGCTCCAACTCGGCCATGTCGCGGGCCGCCTGGGCGAGTTTCTCCGCCTCCAGCCCGGCCTGCTCGAGCACCGCCTTGGCGGCCTCGGACGCTTTGTTCATCGCCTCGCGGGTCGCCTCCGGGGAGCCCTCGCCGTTCGCCTCGGCCTTGGCCTGCTCGGCGGCGTTGCGAAGCTGCTCGCCCGCCTGCCGCATCGCCTCGGCGAGGCGGTCGTCGCCCACGTCGTTGCGGGCGAAGTTCTCCAGCTTGCGGGCCTGCTCCCGCAGGGCCTGCATCTTCTCGGCCCGGGCGGCGGGGTCCGACTCGTTCGCCGCCTCGGCGGCCTCGGCGGCCATGCGGTTCAACGCCTCCCGCAGGCTTTCTGCGTCGCCCTCCTTCAGATCGCGGAGCCACTTTTTCCGCTCGTCGGCGTCCGGATTCAGGCCCAGCGTGCGGCGGCCGTCCTCCTCGGCGAGCAGCCCGCGGGCCTGCTCCGCGCTGACGTTCCGCCACGCCCGGCTGAGATCGGCCCGGCGTTCGGCCAGCTTTTTGCGGTTCGCCTGCACCTCGCCCCGCTTGGTCTTCTTCAAATCCGCGGCGAGCTTCTCCACGGCGGCGGCGACCTCCGGGGACAGTTCGCTTTCCGGCCGCGACCGCTTGAGTTCCTCCGTCCGCCGCTTGGCCTCCTCGGCGGTGCGTTCGGATTTTTTCGCCGCGTTCTCGGCCTCTTGCGCGGCGGCGACGGCCCCGAACGGATCCACCCGCGGGACGAGGAACAGCACGCCGACCAGCACGGCCAGCGCCGCCCCGGCCGGGATCAGCCGCCGGCCCGGCAGGCCGAACGGGACCGCGGCCGCGGGGTCCACGGCCGGGACCCGGGCGGCGGCGTCGGCGTACACCAGCGGGGCGAACGCCGGCGCCCGCTCCTGGCGCTCCAGTTCCGCGGCGGTGAGGAACAGATCCTTCGTGCCGGCGAAGCGGTCGGCCCGGTTGGCGGCGTCCTCCCGGGTGGGGCGGTCCCGGAACGCCCACGCCAGCCCCAGGGCCAGCAGGGCCGCGACCGGCACGGCGGCGGCGATCAGCGTGGACAGCCACTCCGGACGCCACCAGGCCAGCGGCACCAGGCCGGCCGCGGCCGCGCAGCCCGCCGCGGCGGCCCACAGCAGGGCCCGTCCGAAGGCCGCCCAGGCCAGGCGCCGGCGGATCGCGGCGAGCATCCGGTCCAACTCGCGGGACGGTGAGGTCGGCGACATCGCGGCGGGTCCGGTGCGGGGGGAGGGATTCACAGTTTAACGATTCGCCGACACGGCGGAGTTCTTGATCGGTTTCCGCCCGGGGGAACAACGCGGCGGGGGGCGGTCGATGCTCACTTCGCGGCGGCCTCCGCCGGGGTGAGGGAGCCGTCGGCGTCGGCGTCGAACCGCTCGAACGCCTCCCGCGGGCCGACGAACTCCGCCCAGGTCACTGCCCCGTCGCCGTTGCGGTCGGAGCGGCGGAACCATTCCGGCCCCTCCTGCGTGGCCACGGCCGGTTCGCGGCCGCGGATCATCTCCAGTTCCTCCTCATTGGGCGGACGGTCCGGGGCGCGGCCGGGCCCGAGGTGCAGGGTGAACCGGCCGATCAACTCCTCCGGAACGACGGCCCCGTCGCCGTCGCGGTCCAGCGAGGCCAACGCCCCGACGGTCGGGCCGGACGCCGCGAAGGCCCCCGCGGCGGCGACCCGCTCGGCGGGGGTCAGCCGGCCGTCGCCGTTCGCGTCCAGCAGGCCGAACAGTTCCGACCGCTCCGCCTCGCTGAGCAGGTAGATCCGGCTGTTCGCCAACCGCTGGTCCTCCTCCAGGTAGACCCGCACCTCCTCCCGGGTCGCCTGGCCGTCGCCGTCGCGATCCACGTCCTCGAACTGCGGAGCGCCGGGGAGGTTCGCGGCGGGGAACTCCGTTTCGTCGAGGTAGTCGTTGGCGTCGGCGTCGGCCCGGACCATGTCCAACAGGCCCAGCGAGATCGCGTCGGAGCCCAGCAGGTCGGCCCGGTCGGCGGCCAGTTCGACCTCCAGTCCCGGCGCCCCGCCGGCTGCGTCGGCGTCCACGGTGAGCGTGAGGGAGCGGCGGTCCGGCGCGACGGTCAGTCGGTCCGGCGCCCGGTTCTCGATGACCGCGATCCGCGGCAGGCCGAAGCTGCGGGCGATCAGCCGCACGCTCAGTTCCAGGTGCGGCTCCGGCGGAACCTCGGACGTGCCGTAGCGGGCGGCGAGTTCCGCGGACAGCCCCGGCGGCGCCGCGGGGGCGAGCAGCCGGAAGGGGCTGCCGGGGGGGAAGTGCCGGCGTTCGGCCCGCTGCGCGGCGGAGCGGAAGGGCGCCAGCTCCGCCGCGGAGAGCGTGCCGTCGGCGTCGAAGTCGTACGGCCCGGCGACGCCGCGGCTGAGGGAGTCGTCGTTCCGCAATTCCTCCGGGGTGAGGCGGCCGTCGCCGTCGGCGTCGAGCACGTGGACCACGTCCGCGGCGTCCCCGCCGGCGAAGCGCTGCCGGACCCGCAGCGGAGGCCCCATCACGCCCTCCACCCAACTCCGGAACTGATCCGCCGGCAGCCCGGACTCGCCGGCGGCGTCGAACAGGGCCAGCAGTTCGGTCACGGCGTCGTCGGCGTTCGCGCCGGCGCCCAGTGAGCGGGGGGTCGGCGTGCGGGCGGCCTCCGCCCGGGTGACGCGGCCGTCGCCGTCGGCGTCCACGGAGGCCAGCAGCGAATCCCGGTAGCGCTCGGCGGCGTCGGTGAACGACTGGCGATCGACCGTCACCTCCGCCGCCACCCGCACCGGCCCGCGGGGGGCGAGGATCAGAAACTCCACCCGCTCCGGCGACTCCTGTGCGCTCGCCCCCTCTGCGGCCAGCCCGCAGGCGAGAACGGCGGCGGCGAGGCGGGCAAGCATGATTTCAGTATCCCGCAGACGACGCATCGGCGAAAGGGGATATGCGGCGGGGCCCGCTGCGTGCGCAACCGCAGGGGTGCCCCGCCTCACGGCGGCGGCGAACCGGGGGAACGCTCAGCCCAACCGCAGACCGGCCGGCAGGCTTTCGCCGAAGGCGAGGCCTTCTTCCTCGTGGTCGAGGCGGCCGCCGTCGCGGACGAGAGCCACCCAGTGCGCGGGGGCGTCCTCCTCGGCGAGCCACTGCATCGCCCGGAGCTGCGGCTCCCGGGCGAAGTCGAGGTAGCGGTCGCCGGTTTTGCGGGCGAGCTGCACGACCGGCCAGAGGGGCGGACGGGTCTCGTCCGGGTCCCGCAGCGACTCGTACTGTTTGACGAGCGCATCGGCCCAGTCGGCGGCGACGCGGGCCGGGACGACGCTGTTCGCCGGGCCGTACAGCGGCACGCGGGCGCCGGTGCGACCGACGCACCACCACAGGGTCTCCCGGCGGCCGGCGTTCTCCTCCTTCGCGGCCAGCTTGACCAGCGCCCGGCCAAGGCTTTCCCGCTCGCCGGTCGGCAGGCGTTCGAGGGAGGCGAGCAACCGGAGCAGTTCCGGGTCGGCGGCGGCGGCCTTCTTCCCGCCGGCCTTGACCGCCCCCGCGAGGGGGGCGGCCAGCGCTTTTTGCTGACCGCCCTCCAGTCCGCCGCCGATCCGGCGCCAGAGCACGTGCGACTGGCTCACCACCGCCGGATCGGCGTGGGCCAACCGGCCGTGCAGGCGGCGCCAGGTTTCGGCGACCCGCCAGTCGTCCAGGGCCACGCCGTAGCCGGGTCGCAGGGCGTAGCCGAGCAGGTTCAGCCAGCGGGCCTCCCGGGCGGAGGACTCCCGGCGGCCGGCTTCGCGGTCCATCAGCCCTTCCCACAGGCTCCGCAGCAGGGTGGGCGGCCAGTCGGAGCGGGGCGAACCGGCGGCCTCGGCGAGGGCGTCGTTCACGTTCCGCGGTTTGAGCGAGGGCTTGGTCGAGCCGTCGGGGGCGCCGAAGGCCTCGTCCAGCACGGCGTCGATCGCGGCGAGGGCCTCGTCGTCCACGACGCCGGCGGCCTCCCCGGCGCCGGCGTGGGCGGCGAGGTCCGTGCGAGTCGTGCTGCGGACGTCGAACGAGAGCCGCCAGCGCTTGCCGGACGTGCCGTCGTCGGTCCGCTCCCGCACGGCGAGGTCGAGGGTGCCGATCTCGCTGAGCCCCGCCTCCAGCAGGGCGGGCAGTTCGTCGCCCTCCTTCCCCTTCGCCTTGAGCACCGTCCGAATCGGCGGCAGGGAGGCGAACTGCCCCTCGTCCACCGGGTGCACGGAGCCGGCCGGGTCGGTCAGCCGCACGCCGCTGCTGAACACCGGCAACTCAACCGGCCGGCCGACGCGGACTCGTACCGGGGTGTCCGGCAGGCGGACCGTCTCGCCGGGACGGGTGCCGGCCGGCACCACGCAGACGGCCCGCGGTTCGCCCTGCTCGCCGTCCTCTGCCCCCAGGTAGTAGGTGCGGGCGAGCCCGGCTTCGACCCGCACGCCCAGCCCCCGCCGGACCAGCCCGAAGTAGGCCGCCCCGCGGGAGACGGCGAGGTCGAGCCGGTCGTTCGCCAGCACCGTCGGCCGATCGCCGGTCGGGAACCAATCGGAGACGGCCGCCAGCAAGCGTTCCCGCAGCACGGGGGAGGCGAAGAAGCCGCCGTTGAACAGCACCGCGTCCGGCCGGGCCGGTTCGCCCTCGCCCGCCCCGGCGACGGCCCCGTGGGTGGAGAGGAAGCGGGCGAGGTGCTTGGTGATCGCCGCGTCCGGGGCGTACGGCAGGCCGACCTCGCGGAAGCCGGCGTCCCGGCGATCCGGCTCCGCGGTGACGGGGACGCTCGGCAGGAAGCCGTCGAGGAGGGCCGTGCGGGCGGCGTCGCCGTCGGCGGAAACGCTCAGCCCGCCGCCGACCAGCCCGCGCCCGGCCCCCGGCAGCGTCACGCCGACCGTCGCCGGGGCCTCCTCGCCCAGCAGCGTTTCCTTGGCCCGGCGGCTCTGCCGGACCAGCACGTCCCACTGCTTCGGGGACAGCTCCGTCCCCTCCGCCTTCAACCGGTCCTCCAAGTGGTGGGCGAGGGCGAGGTCGAGGTTGTCCCCGCCGAGGATCAGGTGCTCGCCGACGGCGACGCGGTGGAACTCGACTTTCCCCTCTTCGCCAGCGCCCGGCTTCACCCGGATCAGGGCGAAGTCGCTGGTACCGCCGCCGATGTCGCAGACGAGTACGTTCGTGTTCGGGGCGACCTCGTCCTGCCAGCTGTCCGGGTGCTTGGCGAGCCAGGCGTAGAAGGCGGCCTGCGGTTCTTCGATCAGCACGACCCGCGGCAGCCCGGCGGCCCGGGCGGCCTTCACGGTGAGTTCCCGGGCGACTTCGTCGAAGCTCGCCGGCAGCGTGAGGACGACGTCCTGCTCGGCCAGCGGGGCGTCCGGATGGGCGTGATCCCACGCCGCCCGCAGGTGGGCCAGCAGGGCGGCGGAGGCCTCGACGGGGGAGAGCCGCTCCACGCCCTCGGCCGCGTGCCAGGGCAGCAGCGGGGCGGTGCGGTCCACGCCGGGGTGGCACAGCCAGGACTTGGAACTGCTCACCTGCCGGCCCGGCACCTTCGCCCCGTGGTCCCGTGCAAACGTGCCCACGCTCCAACCGGGGGCGGCGTCCTTCGCCCCCGTCTCCCCCCAGGGCGGGGCCAGGGCGTGCGGGGGGAACTCGCCGTCGGCCGGGCGGTAGAGGAAGGAGGGCAGGTTCTCCCGCCCCTCCAGCGTCCCGGCAGCGACGAACTGGGGGATCGCCCACGTCCGCACCCGCGTGTCGGCGGCGTCGCCGTCGCCGGCCTCCGTATCCACGAAGGCGACGGCGCAGTTCGTCGTGCCCAGGTCGATCCCCACGACGTAGCGGGGGGGAGCGGCGGCGTCGGTGGTCGGGTCGGCGTTCGTCACGATGCGGGCATGATCCGGTCCCGCGGAGCGTGAACAACCCAGCCGCCCCCCGCCGGACGCAGACGTCCGACTTAGGCGGCCTCCCCGAGGAACGCCCGGGGGTTCCCGCCGGTGAGGGTCGTCGCCTGCTCCCGGCTGAGGCCGCAGTCGGTTTGCAGCCGCTCGAAGGCGACCGACAGCGGGCAGGCCGAACCGACGAGGTGCGGCCCGCCCCCGTCGCCTCGATCCGGCGCCCGGCAGGCGAGGTCCTCGCCCACCTCCAACTCCCACCGCCCCAGCGTAAACCGCCCCGGCCCCAGCCCGGCCGCGGTGACGGCGTCGCTGACCACCGCGCAGCGGTCGAGGCCGGCCAGTTCGATCACGTCCCGCAGGAACCAGAACGGCAGGTGCACGCCGTCGGCGATCAGCGTGAACCGCAGCCGGTCCCGCAGCGAGAGAGCCCGGTGAATCACGTTGTCGTGCCGCGGCAGGCTCGCCGGGCAGCCGTTGCCGAGGTGCGTGAACAGGCTCAGCCCGGCGTCGCAGGCGGCGGCGAGTTCGTCCCGCGACGGGTCGCAGTGCCCCGCGGCGACCGTCACCCCGGCGTCCGCCAGCAGCCGGGTCACCGCGAACCCCGGATCGCGTTCCGGGGCGAGCGTCACGAGCCGCACCAGCCCGCCGCCGGCGTCCAACAGTCGGTTCATCGACTCCCGGTCCGCCGGTCGGGCGTGCTGCGTCGGGTGGGCGCCGATGTAGCCGGGCGTTTCGTTCAGGAACGGCCCCTCGACGTGCAGCCCGACGATCAGCCGCTGCGCCAGCTCGTCGGCCTCCCGCAGCTCGGCCAGCCGGGCCAGCCGGCGGCCCATTGCCTCCAGGTCGTCCGTGATGACCGTCGGCAGGAACCCGGCCACGCCGTCCCGCTGAATCGCTTCGCAGGCGGCGTGCAGATCGTCGGCGCTCAGGCCGTCGCGGTTGAAGTCGACGCCGGCGTAGCCGTTCACCTGCAGGTCGAAGAACGCCGGCGGGTCGTGCGGCCCGCTCATCGCTTCGTGAGCTTGGAGGCGGCCGCTTCGTCCAGCATCAGCGTGCAGTCGCCGTGCTGCTGCAGGATGGACGCCGGCACCTCCGGGGTCACCGGTCCCTCGACCGCCGCCCGCACCGCGGTCGCCTTCCGTTCGTCCGGCACCGAGCAGACGATCACGCGGCTCTCCAAAATCTGCCGCACGGACATGCTGAGGGCCTGCGTCGGTACGGCCTCCAGCGAGTCGAACCAGCCTTCGCCGAGCTGTTGCCGACGGCAGGCCTCGTCCAGATCGACCACCAGGTACGGATCGCGAGTCTCGAAGTCCGCCGGCGGGTCGTTGAAGGCGAGGTGCCCGTTCTCGCCGATGCCGACGAAGGCCACGTCGATCGGTTGGGCCGTCAGCAGTTCGCCCACCCGGCGACGTTCGGCGTCCGGGTCGTCGGCTTCGCCGTTGAGTTCATGGAAGGCCTTCAGCGGGACCTTGCTGACGAACCGCTCCCGCAGATACCCGCGGAAGCTGGCCGGGTGGTCCAGCGGCAGGCCGAGGTACTCGTCGAGGTGAAAGCCGGTCACCTTGGACCAGTCCACGTCCGGCTCCTTCACCAGCGCCGCGAGCACCTCGAACTGACTGGCGCCCGTGGCGACGATCAGGGCCGCCTCGCCCCGCTCCGCGATCGCCTTGCGGAGAACGTCGGCCCCGCGGGCCGCGGCGGCCCGCCCCATCGCGGCGGCGTCGGGATGAATTTCGATCTGCATAACGAACAGCTTCCGCAAGGGGCCGTCAGGCCGCAAACAGGTCCAGTTTGAATCTCCAGGCGGTGCGGACGGCCAGCGTGAGCACGATCAGCAGGCCGACGCCCGCCGCCGCAAAGGTCCACGCCGGCGGCCGGGGGGTCGTCTTCGCCCCGAGGTACAGCAACGCCGCGGCCAACAACGGCCCGCCGAGCACGGTGAGGGCCTGCGCCGCGAGGATCGCGGTGACTTTCTCCGCCTCGCCGGCGAGCACCGCCCCGGCGATGCCGCCCCCGGCGAGCAGCGCCGCGACCGTGAACCCGCGCACCCACGGGGAGTCCAGCGAGGTGCCCTTCCCGAGTCCGTCCGCCAACAACGTGCCGC
Organism: Alienimonas sp. DA493; assembly: GCF_043951915.1. Classification (NCBI taxonomy): domain Bacteria; kingdom Pseudomonadati; phylum Planctomycetota; class Planctomycetia; order Planctomycetales; family Planctomycetaceae; genus Alienimonas; species Alienimonas sp. DA493. The sequence goes on from NZ_JBINJD010000009.1 coordinate 40,203, forward strand.
CGATCAACGCGTTCCCCAAAAACGAACCAAGGGCCCCGGCGCAGATGCCGGTCGCGAAAATGCCCACCGCCCATTCGCCGAAGAAGGGCCGCAGTTGCTCGGCGAGGTCGGCCGTCGAACCGAAGTTCTCCCCGCCCTCGCGGCCGTGCAGCGTGGCCGCGGCGGTCAGCAGGATCATGGCGGTCATCACCCCCAGCGCCGCGGCGCCCACGACCGCCTCGCCGCCGGCCTTGCGTCCGTCGCCCGGCCCCCAGCCTTTCTCCTTCACGAGATACGCCTGATAAAAGGCCCCCGCGACGGAGAACGTCGTCGCCACGAGCCCCTGCAGGGCGAGCAGCGGCACGACGATCTCCCCGGCGGCGTCGCGACGCGGCAGAAACCCGACCTCCTCGCCGATCGGCGCCCGCGGCAGCAGGCCGGACAGCGTCTCGCGGAGCGAGGGCTGCACGGCGAGCAGGTTGAACAGGAAGGCCGCCGCCATCACCGCGACGAGAACCTTCATCAACCCTTCCAGCTTGGCGTACAGCCCCCGCAGCCCGCAGACCGCCGCGATCACCGCGAGGTTCAGCCCCGCCAGAATTGCCGCCGACGCCGCCGTGGAGAGCGTCCCCTCCGTGCCGACCAGCAGGGGTTCGAGGGCCGCGACGACGGCGAAGTTATTGCTGGACTGAAACCCGACCACGACCAGAAACAGCGTCACGCCGACCAGCCCCGCCAGCGGCCGGCCCAGCCGCGCGGCGAGTTCATCGCACGGGCTCCCCTTCAGCGCCGCCCCGATCCGGGCCGACAGGGCCGCGGTTCCGCCCAGCACGGCCGCGGACAGCAGCGGCACCCACAACATTCGGTACCCGTGCCCCGCCCCCACGCGGGAGGCGGACAGAATCGTGCCCGGCCCCAGCACGACGCTGGCGACGATGATCGCCGGCCCGAGGTCCCGCAGCCGGAACCGCTGGCCGGGCTCGTGGGCCCTCGACAGTTGGCTCGGCGGGCTCCCCGCGGGAGGAACGGGGGAATCAGAAGCGTCGGTTGCGATCGTGCCGTCCCGTCAAACCGTGGGTCCCGTCGCGGGATACGCTATCGAGACCCCCGTTTCCGCCGCCACCGTCCCCGCACTGAAGGCCCCGTCGCTCGACCGGCGCCGGAAACGACGACCGTCCCGCTTGCCCAAAAAGAAACGCCGGTGCCCCCCGGGCCCGGCGTTGAAGAAAAGCTCCCCGAGTAGGACTCGAACCTACAACCTAGCGGTTAACAGCCGCTCGCTCTACCATTGAGCTATCGGGGATCGGATTCGTCGCGGCAGCGTCCCGGAGGGGCGACTGATGCGGCGGGGCGGAACGGTAGGGTTCTCGCCGAAGTTTCGCAAGCCCTGACACGTCCACTTCCTCGTCGGTTCGATTCCTCCGCGGAATCGGCCTCGTTTCGGGACCGAGAGCGTGCGGGGGCGAACGCTTCAGCCGACGGTGCGGTCTTTCACCAGCGTGACCTCGCGGCCGTTGTCGGCGTAGATCACCTCGGTCATGAAGGACCGCATCAGCATGATGCCGCGCCCGCAGGGGCGGTCGAGGTTCTCCTCCGCGGTCGGGTCCGGCACGCCGCCGGGGTCGAAGCCCTCGCCCTGATCGCGGATCACCACGCGGGCGGACTCCTCGTCCAACTCGCAGACCACGCGGACGACCTTGTCGTCGGACTGCTTGTTGCCGTGCTTGATGGCGTTGACCAGCGCCTCCTCCAAGGCCAACCGCATCCCGAACAGGTCGCGTTCGGTGTAACCGAAGCGCTCGAGCGATTTGAGGATCCGGTTCTGCGCCGCCATCCCGGCTTCGGTGTCGCTGGGGATCGTGAGCGCGAACTTCTCGCCAGCTGCAGCCGCCATCAAATCGTCACCGTTGGGAGCGGGAACGAGGCCGCCGATCGAGCCGCCGGCGAGACGTCCGCCGGACCGGGACCTCAGAGCGTCAACGCAGGATCAGAAGCCCTCGAGGGCCCGTTCCTGGTCCTCGCGAATGTCGAACAGCTTGTTGAGCTTCGTGATCGCGAATACCTCGTAAATCTCCGGCCGCACGCTGCAGAGTTTCAGCTTGCCGCCCGCCGCCTTCACCTTTTTGTCCATCGTGATCAATTTGCCCAACGCGGCGCTGGACAGGTACTCGACGTTCTCGAAGTCGAGCAGGATCTTCTGCCGCCCGTCGTCGTCCACCAGGCTGAACAACTGGTCGCCGATGTGCTGAATATTTGTCTCGTCGAGAATCTTTTTGTCGACGAACCGGGCGACGGTTACCCCGCCGATCTCCTCGACGTTGATGCGGCGGTGGTCGGCCATCGGGACTCTCGGCTAGCGGGGCGGGGCAGGAATCTTGCGGCCCCGTCGGCAGGCGGTCAAGCGATTCCGCGGCGCCTGGAACAAGCGAAGACGCCGGGGACTGATCAGGGAAGTCGCAGCCGGCGTGCGGGTCGCTCAGGGGCGTGCCGACGGCGGGATTCGGTCCGGTTCGTCGCGAAACGTCGGTCGCTCCGCCCGCACCGCAAGCTCGTCCAGGTTCAGCCCGCCTTTCTGCTCCGCCTCCAGGAATTGCAGGCGGCGCTCCAGTTTGTGCAGCTGGGCCTGCACCGCCGGGGGGATGTCTGCGGCCTTGGCGGACCGCGGGGGACGGGGGACCTCCGGATATCCCAGTTGCCGCTGGAGCGCCGCGAACAGATACAGCGGGTCCTTGCCGCGGTTCGCCCAGGCGATGCGGCCCTCGGCCTCGCCGAACAGCAGGTCGAAGGGCACCGTCGCCTCCCGGTCGCCCTCGGCCCGGCGTTTCAGTTCGAGGAACCACCCGCTGCGGCGGTAGAGCAGTTCGGCGAAGTCGACCTCGCCGATCGCCCGCCGCATCGTCCGGATCCAGCCGGACCACTTCTCGTCGTAGAACGGGTCCGCGGCGACGGCCGTCAACCCGGCGGAGTATCCCAGCCGACTGCGAGCCAGCGTCTCGAACTGGTACAGGAACAGGCCGCGGCGGGACGGAGCGTCGGCGATCTCCCGCCCTTCCCGTCCCTCCGAGCGGATCGGCCGGTCGCCGGTCATGTAGTCGGCGAGACGCTCCAGGATCAGGAACGCCGTGGCGCTGTCGAACTTCGTACGGTCCTCCTCCCCCTTCGCCGTGACGAAGGTCTGGAAGGGGGTGAAGTAGAAGTGCAGCCGCTCCATCGCCGGGCTCATCCGGCCGGACTGGCGGAGTTCGTCGTTGAGCAGGTCGATCGCCACCGGCAGGCGGGTGGTGGCGAGCAGCTCCTCGCGGACCTGGGTCAGCGCCTCCTGCGTGGGCACGCCCTCCGCCAGCCGGCCGCGGAGCGTGCGGAAGAAGTGCCGCTGCTCGACATACTCTTCGCGGGGGAGCGGCGTCTCCGTCATGCGGACATCGTAACGCGGAGGTCCCGCGGAGCCTCGGCGTTACGCGGAAACCCGGTTGGGGCACTCCCGGCCCGCCTCGAGGTCGGACAGGTTCGCCAGCGTCGTCTCCGCAATCGCGGTGAGGGCTTCGCGGGTGAAGAACGCCTGATGACCGGTCACCAGCACGTTCGGGAAGGTCAGCAGCCGGGCGAGCTGGTCATCGGCGAGGGCTTCGTCGCTGACGTCGCGGAAGAACACCTCTTCCTCCTCATAGACGTCGAGGGCCAGCGAACCGATCTGGCCGCTCTTCAATCCCTCGATGACGGCGGCGTGATCGACGACCGCCCCGCGGGAGACGTTCACCAGCATTACGCCCGGCTTCATCGCGGCGAGGGCCTCGGCGTCGATCAGCTTGCGGGTCGCCTCGTTCAAAGGGCAGTGCAGCGAGATGACGTCCGACTCCGCCAACAGGCGGGGCAGGTCGACGTACTCCGCCCCGGCGGCGAGGGCGTCCGGGTTCTCCTTCGGATCGACGGCCAGCACGCGGCAGCCGAACCCGCGGAGGATCCGCACCACGCAGGCGCCGATCGCCCCGGTGCCGACGACCCCGCAGGTCTTCCCGTACAGATCAAAGCCCAGCAGCCCGGAGAGGGCGAAGTTGTGCTCCCGCACCCGGTTGTAGGCCCGGTGGATGCGGCGGTTCAGGCAGAGGATCAGCCCGAGCGTGTGCTCCGCGACGGCGTGCGGCGAATAGGCCGGCACCCGCACCACGGGAAGCCCCCGCTCCGCGGCGGCGTCCAGAGCGACGTTGTTGAACCCCGCGCACCGCAGCGCGATCGCCTTCACGCCGAGGTCCGCCAACGCGTGCACCGCCGCGGCGTCGACCCGATCGTTGACGAACGCGCAGACCGCGTCGGCCCCCTCCGCCAGCGGCGCGCTGTCGGCGGTCAGCGTCGCCTCGACGTACCGCAGCGAGTGCGGGCCGCCCGCCGCGGCGGCGTCGAAGAATTCCCGGTCGTAGGGCTTCGCACTGAACAGGGCGACTTGCATCCGCGCCTCCAATAGCTTGATTGAGCGTAACGCGGAGGCCCCGCGAGGCCTCGGCGTTACGCGTCCGTGTCGAGTTCCGCGTCGGCGAGCTTTTCGCGGAGGTAGCCGGCGCGGGCCACGTTGCGTTGCGGGGAGGTCAGTTCCTCGCCCTTGAGCTTCTGCAGGTGGGCCGGCTGGGTGTGGATGAACATCTCGTTCACCGTGGCCGGCTCCAGTTCGTCGATCAGTCCGAGGTTCACGCCCAGCCGGAGCGAACTCAACAGGCCCATCGTCTCGTCGCTGCTGATCGTCTGGGCGCTCTTCAGCACGCCGTGGGCCCGGGCGATCTGGTCGTGCAGGCTGCGACGGTCCTGCCGGACAAGAGCCTTCCGCACCCGACGTTCGTAGGAAATGATGTTGGGTACGACCTCGGCGACCTTCTCCACCAGTTCCGTCTCGCTGAGGCCGAGCGTGACCTGGTTGCTGATCTGGTAGAAGTCGCCCATCGCCTGCGAGCCCTCGCCGTACAGGCCGCGGACGGCGAGGCGGATTTTTTGCAGGGCCTGGAAAACCTTCTGGATTTCCTTGGTGAGCACCAGCGCCGGGAGGTGCAGCATCACGCTGACCCGCAGGCCGGTGCCGCAGTTGGTCGGACAGGCGGTGAGGAAGCCGAACTGCTCGTCGAAGGCGTAGGGCAGTTGGGCCTCGATCGCGTCGTCGACGGCGTCCGCCTTCGCCCAGGCGCCCTTCACGTCGAACCCGCTGGCGAGCACCTGGATGCGGAGGTGGTCCTCCTCGTTCATCATCACCGAGACGGTTTCGTCCCGGCTGACGGCCACGCCGCGGGGACCGTCGCCCTCGGCCAACTCCCGGCTGATCAGTTGGCGCTCGACGAGGAGTTGGGCGTCCAGCTCCTCCAGTTCTTCCAGATCGAACGGGTGCAGCGTGGGGCTGGCGTCCAGGTCGCCCAGCGTGCCGGAGAGCAGCGAATACACCTCCGCCTTTGTGGCGTCCTCGGCCCGGACGGGAAACGGGAACTGAGAGAGGTTCCGGGCCAGCCGGATGCGGCTGGACACGACGACGTCGCTGTCCGGTCCGGTGCCGCGGAGCCACTCGCCGCTGTTGGCGGTCAGGGTGTCCAGATGCACCGGGGCCAGCTTTCGTCGACTTCAGTCCGCGCGGTCAGCGCCCGTCGCGGGGATTGCGGGGGAAACGGATTCTAGATCGACCGGGGGGACGGTCAACGCGAGCGCCCCGCAGTCCGGCGCGGCCGACGGCGGATCGGGGACGGCCCGAGGGGCGGGCGGGCTGGCGTCCCGGGCGGTTCGTCCCGACGATGCCCGCCCGATGTCCGCCCCGCCCGCCGATCGCCACACGCCGTCCCGCGACGCCTTCCTCGCCCTCGCCGCCGACGCGAAGTCGGTCGAGGACGAAGGCGACCGGACGACGCTCGTCCCCGTCTTCCGCCGGCTGACCGCCGACGCCCTCACGCCGGTCGCGGCGTACCAGAAGCTGCGCTGGGGCGGCCGGGGGTTCCTGTTCGAATCGGTCGTCGGCGGGGAGAAGGTCGGCCGGTACAGCTTCGTCGGCGCCGACCCGTTCCTGACGATCGAGGCCCGGCAGCTCGAACCCGGCCGGCACGAAGTGACGTACCGCGGGACGGACGCGGACGGTTCTTCCTCCGAGCAGACCGTCACCGTCGCCGACCCGCTCGCGAAGTTGGAGAGCCTGCTGGCGGAGTACCGCGTGCTCACGCCGCCGGGCCTGCGGCCCGGGGCGCTGCCGGCGTTCCGCGGCGGGGCGGTCGGCTACGCCGGGTACGACACCGTCCGCTACGTCGAGCGCCTGCCGAACGCCCCGGAGGACGACCGCGGGCTGCCGGACATGCAGTTCGGCCTGTACGACCGGCTGGTCGTGTTCGATCACATCTCCAAAACCGTGGTGGTCGTCGCCCACGCCGAGGCCGGCGCCGACGACCCGGCGGCCAGCTACGCCGCCGCCTGCCGGAAAGTGGACGAGGCCGTCCGCCAACTCCAGCAGGGAACCGTCGATCTGCCGATCACGGACATCGACCCGGTCGCGGCCGCCCCGGGGCCGGCGCCGGAAAGCAACATGACGCGCGAGGCCTTCGAGGAGGCGGTACGGAAGGGCAAGGAGTACATCGCCGCCGGCGACGTGTTCCAGTTCGTGCCCAGCCAGCGGTTCCGCCGGGAGACGCACGCCCGCCCGCTGGACATCTACCGGGCCCTGCGGGTGGTGAACCCCAGCCCGTTCATGTTCCTGCTGGACGGCCCGGACTGCACGCTGATCGGGGCCAGCCCGGAGATCATGGTGCGGGTCGAAACGACCGCCGACGCCACGCCGGAGGATCACAAGCGGGACGTGACGATCCGCCCGCTGGCCGGCACCCGCCGCCGGGGCGCCACCCCGGCGGAGGACGACGCCCTCGCCGCGGAGCTGCTGGCCGACCCCAAGGAGCGGGCGGAGCACGTGATGCTGATCGACCTCGCCCGCAACGACGTCGGCCGGGTCAGCCGGTTCGGCTCGGTCCGGCTGACGGACGTGATGGAGGTCGAGCGCTACAGCCACGTGATGCACCTCACCTCCAACGTCACCGGCACGCTGAAGCCCGGCCTGACGGCGCTGGACGCCCTCCGCAGCGGCCTGCCGGCGGGGACGGTGTCCGGGGCGCCGAAGGTCCGGGCGATGGAGATCATCGACGAACTCGAACCGCACCGCCGCGGGCCGTACGGCGGGGCGGTGGGCTACGTGGACTTTGGCGGGGACATGGACGTGTGCATCGCCCTGCGGACGATGGTGATGATCGGCCAAACCGTCGACGTGCAGGCCGGCTGCGGCGTCGTCGCCGACAGCGACCCGGCTCTCGAATACGAGGAGACCGTGCACAAAGCCCGGGCCCTGCTCCGGGCGATCGACGTGGCGGAGGGTCAGTTGTGAGCGCCGTAGGGTCCGCTGTGCGGACCGATCCGAGCGACCTGGGACCTCAGGACGCGGTCCGCACAGCGGACCCTACGGACCCTCCCGCCACGTTCGGCGGCACGCTGAAGCACCTCGGGCCGGGGGTGATCATCGCCGGGGCGATCGTGGGCAGCGGGGAGTTGTTCGCCACGACCGGCACCGGGGCGCGGGTCGGCATCGGGCTGCTCTGGCTCATCCTGCTGGGCTGCGCGATCAAGGTGTTCGTCCAGGTGGAACTCGGCCGGGCGGCGGTGGCGACGGGGCGGACGACCCTCGACCTGCTCAATCGGGTCCCCGGCCCCCGCGTGCCGACGGCCCCGGGGCGGCGGGCGAACTGGGTCGTGCTGCTCTGGGCCCTGATGATGCTCACCCAACTCGGGCAGGTCGGCGGGCTCGCCGGCGGGGTCGGGCAGGCCATGCACCTCGCCCTGCCCGGTTTCGGCGAACACGGCCCGGCCCTGTGGGCGACGCTCGCCGGGCTGCTCACCGCGGCGCTGCTGTGGGGCGGTCGCTACCGGCTGATTCAGGCCCTCTCCGCCGTGCTGGTGGCGGCCTTCACCGCCCTGACGGTCGGCAACGCCATCGCCCTGCAAACCACGGAAGAATTCGCCCTGCCGACGGGCGATCTGCTGGCCGGTTTGAACCCGTTGAACGACCTCGTCGCCGCCCCGGACGCCGTCTTCATCGCCCTCGCCGCGTTCGGGCTGATCGGCGTGGGGGCGACGGAGCTGGTCGCCTACCCGTACTGGTGTCTGGAGAAGGGCTACGCCCGCTTCGCCGGCCCGCGCCCCGAGGGGGCGACCGCCGACGCGTCGGCCTGGACGGCCCGGGCGAGGGGCTGGATGAAGGTGATGCGGGCGGACGCCTTCGCGGCTCTGCTGGTCTACACCGTCAGCACGGTGGCCTTCTACCTGATCGGTTCGGCGGTCCTGCACCCGGCGGGGCTGAACCCGCAGGGGAGCGAGACGATCGCGGTCCTCGCCGCCGCCTACGAGCCGGTGTTCGGGGCGGAGGCCGGCTGGCTGTTCCTCGCCGGGGCGGTCGCGGTGCTGTACTCCACGCTGCTGATCGCCACCGCCGCCAACGCCCGGATGTGGGCCGACGGGTTCCGCGTCGCCGGCTGGCTGCGGAACGACGAGGGAACCTACCGCACGGCCGTGAAGATCCTGTCCGTGCTGCTGACGGCGGTCAGCGTGGGGCTGTTCGCGTTCGTCAGCTCCGACCCGGTGCTGCTGGTCGTGATCGGCGGGGTCGCCCAGAGCCTGCTGCTGCCGGTGCTCGGCGTCTCCGCCCTGTGGCTGCGGTTCCGCGTCGCCCCGCCGGGCCTGCGACCGGGCGAGGTTTGGACGTCCTGCCTGTTCCTCAGCGTCGCCGGGCTGGCGCTCGCGGGGGCCTTCGGCGGGTACTCCGCCGCGGCGAAACTGATCGAGTGGCTCAACGCCCCGGCGTAGGGGCGAAACGCCCGCCGGCCGGCGTCACTCGTGCCGCATCGTCGCTTCGCCCTGGAAGCTTTCGCCGCCCAGCCAGCGGAGCACGCCCCAACTGGCCTGATCCCAGGGCACCGTCACCCGCACCGTAACGCGGTCGCCGCTTTGGGCGTCGACGACGCCCTCCGGGGCGGCGTCCTCCCGATCCGGGCCGGGGGCCACGTCGATCTGCACGTCGACGTGCTCCGGCTCGATGTCCGCCGCGTTCTGCAGGAACGTGGCGACGCGGTCCCGCACCTCGGCGTCGGCGCTGCCGTAGAGAATGCCCTGCCGGGCGCCCTCCCGGGCGGCGTTCGTGACGAGTTGGCCGACCATCATCGCCCGGCCGAACTCCACGATCGCCAGGATCGTCAGAAAGAAGATCGGCAGCGCGATCGCCGCCTCGACCAGCGCCGCCCCGCGGCGGCGACGCTCCGAACGACGATGCAGGAGGCGGAACATGGGCATAGCTTCAGGACGAGTCGACGCCGGAGCGTAGGTCGCAGGACGCGCCTGGAACGCCGAGGCCCGGCCGGGCCTCGGCGTTCCGGCTCCGCCCGATCCCTCCGCAACGAGTTTGCGGGTCGCGCCGCCCCCCGGTACCGTCCCGGCATGTCGCACGAACCCACGATCTTCCAGAAGATTCTCGACCGGGAAGTTCCCGCGGACGTGGTGCTCGAGACGGACGACTGCCTCGCCTTCCGCGACGTGAACCCGAAGGCCCCGGTGCACGTCCTGGTGATCCCGAAGAAGCCGCTGGTCAACCTCGCCGACGCGACCGACGGGGACGCCGAACTGCTCGGCAAGTGCCTGCGGGTCTGCGACGCGGTCGCCCAGCAGGAGGGCTGCGGCGACGCCTACCGCGTGGTGACGAACACCGGCGCCGGCGCCGGGCAGAGCGTGTTCCACCTGCACTTCCACGTGATGGGCGGCCGCGACATGGGTTGGCCGCCGGGGTGAGCTGGTGACGTCCCGCCGCGGAACCTTCGCCGCCCCGCCCGACGCTCCGAGCGGCTACGGATTTCATCTGCAAGACCGGCCCGGGGGCCGGGTGATCCGATTTCGTTCGCTCAGGCTCCGCTGGCCGATCATCCTCTGGGCGATCGCCGGCGGCTCCGCGTTGTTGCTGATTCCGCTGTGGTTTCGGCAACCGCCCGGGCAAGAGCGGTGGTTTCTGGCCGTCTTCACGTCCCTGTTCACCGGCCTCTGGACGATCGCCGCCGTGGCGGCCACTTGGCACTCGTCGAAGACCACGCATCTGCTGGTTGCTGGCCGCGAGGTGACGTTGAGAAAGCCGGGGGCGGGCTCATGCGTCATGGCAGTTCCGGCGGGCGGGCGGGCGCGAATCCGAGAATTGACCGGTTCAGAGCGTCGCGGCTCGTACGCGGTCGACATCGGACGCGGGGCGGAGATCTGCACCGTGGTCGAGCATTGGGGCGAACGGGAAGCGATCTGGCTTGTCGAGGCGATCAACGGCGGACTCGCCGAGACGGATGAACCGCCGCCTTCAGACGAAGGCCCTCCGGCCGGCGTGAGACTGATTGAAACCGGTCCCCCGCTGGTGATCGCGTTCCCCCCGGACCCCGCCCACGGGAGGAGCGTGCAGCAGTTCTTTCTGCTCTGGTGCCTGATGGTTCCAGTGGTCGGCGGCGTCGCTGCGTGGGGCGGGGCGTTTGACGGGGTCGGAAACGATCCGTTTCCGACCCTCGGGTTACTGATGTTCGTGCTGAACTTTCTGTTCGGGCTGGGCGGCGTTTGGCTCGGCGGTCGACTGCGACAGGTTTCGCACCGCATCACCGCGTCGCCGGAGCGGGTGACGGTGGAGACGGAGGGCGTGCTCGGGCCGGGCAAAGCCTCCCGCACCCCGAAGCCGGACGAACGAGCCGCCTGCGTCGAGTGCGGCCGCTATAACGACCGTACGCTGTGGCGGGTGCAATACGGCGCCGCGGACGACTCTTTCCCGCTCGCCTTCGCCACCGGCTTCGATCGCGCCCCTCGCGAGTGGGCCGCGGAGGCGATCAACGCCGCGACGCATCCGCGGGAGAACGCCCCGTGACGCCGCCCGGCTCCCGTATCGAAGTGGTCGAGCGCGGCGAGCGGCTCGTCCTGCGGGTCCCGGCCGGGGGGCCGCGGGCGAAATCGCTCCTGCTGTTCGCCGTGCTGTGGAATCTGATCTCCTGGGTGGTGGCCGGTGCCTTCTGGGGCGTGGCGTTCGCCAACGGCGTCGACTGGAGCCTGAAGCCGGCCGGCGGGCAAAACGATCCGGTGCCGTGGTTCGTGCTGCCGCTGACCGGGCTCTTCCCGGCGATCGGCGTCGGCCTGCTGATCTGGTGGGCGAAGCTGCGGTTCACCCGCACCCTGGTGTTCGCCGCCCCGGCCGCGGGCGGGGAACCGGCCACGGTCGCGGTGCGGACGGAGTGGTTCGGCCGGGAGACGACCCGCACCGTCCGGCCCGAACCCGGCGACCGGGCGGCGTTGGAGGTCGCCTACGAGGAAAACGACCGTCCCCGACACCGGGTGCGGGTCGGGCCGAAGTGGGGGGAGGATCGCACGGCAGTCTTCGGCGAGGCGTGGACCGACGAGGAGGTGCGGTGGGTCGCCGCGGAGATCAACCGGACTCTCGGCGTCGCGGAGGCGGAGGACGTCGGGCTGAGCGGTCCCGCGGCCCCGCCCCGCACGGCGCCCGCGGCCGCCGAGGGGCACGCCGACTCCCCCCACGTTCGGGCGGACCTCGACGCCCGGGGCCGGGCGGTCGTGGAGGCCCGCGCCTGGCCCGGTTGGCCGGCGAGCAAAGTCACGATGGTGGGGTTCCTCTCCGCGTTCGCCCTGGCGTGGTTTGCGGCGCTGGGGTTCGTCGCCGCCCAGGGGCTGCCCGCGGGCGGTCCGGGCCTGGGGGCGGCGCTCGGGCTGCTCGTTCTGACCCCCTTCGTACTGGTCGGGTTGGGGCTGATCAGCGTGGTGATTTTCCTCTGCCGGGCCGCGGTGCGGACGACGGTCGCGGAGGAGGGGCTGACGATCCGCTACGGGGCGGGAGCGCTGCGGTACACGCATCAGGTGCCGCGGGGGCGTATTGAAATTGAAGAGGTGGTGGTCTGGGAGAACTTCGGCACGATCCGCAACGCCGGCGGCGGGCGGCCGGTGCCGGTCGCCGCCGTCCGGGTCGATCCGCCGGTCAAACTGGGAGCGCACGTACCGCTGAGCCTCGGCGGGGGCCGCGAGGTGGCTGAGGACGTCGCCGGACTGGTGCGACACCGCCTCGAATCGGCCGGCTGGAGGCCGGTCCCCGATGGCCTCTGAGCCCGCCCCGCCGACGCCGATTCGCCCCGCCGCGGTACCGCTGGACGGCGCCGTTTTCGAGGCGTCTTTCGGCCCGTCGCCGGCCTCACGCCCGCTGGCGTTCTGCGGGGCCCTCGCCGCCCTCGCGGCCGCGGGGGTCGGGCTGCTGTTTCTGATCGAGACAGGACTGGGGATGCGGGCGCGGGGGCTGGCAACCCTGGGCGAACTGGCGCAGGGGTTGGCCTGTTCAGCCGTTCCGATACTCCTCTTGAGCGTTCACCTCTGGGAGTTCCGGCTCGAACTGGCCCGCAGTTGGTTCCGCGTCACGCCGGAGAGGCTCGAATGGGAGTGCGTCTGGTGGGGCGTGCGGCGGTTCGGGACGGTGGAGATCCTGCCGGGCGATGGGCTGCTGGACGAACCCGGCCCGTGGTTCGGGGAGGAAACCAAGGCGGCGGTCTCCGCGATCGTCGGCGGCAAGACGACGCCCCTCACCCGACGTCTGAGCGGCGAGGACGGCGCCCGGGTGCGGGCCGGCGTGGCGGGGGTCCTGGGCATGCTCCCCGCCGGCCGGCCGGTCGGGCCGTGGCTGGCGCCGGCCGATCCGCAGGCCCCGCCGTACCCGTTGGTGCGGGTCCACCATGATAGGAGGGGCCGACCGGCCGTCATCATGCCGCTGAACGCCCGGCGGGGGTGGGGGCGTTGGGTCTTTGTGGCGCTCGGTGTGGCGTTGGCGTCTGCGATTCCGACTTTCTGGTGGGAGCGGCGGTCGGAATGGGAGCCGGCCGCGCTTGGGTCGTCACTCGGGTGGTCCGTCTGGGCGGCGGCCGGGCTGATCACGGGAGCCGCGATCGCGGCGGCTCCGTGGGCCACGAGGCAGGTCGCGTTCCGGCGGGCCCGCAGCGTCGGCCCCCGCTGGCTGCGGGGGGAGGACCGACTGCTCGTCCGCACGGGCTGGGGCCGGCTGCGGTTCGGCCGGTCGGTTCGAGCCTCCGCCGTGCGTGACGTGGCGACGGCGCTCCACCTGCCGGCGCCGTGGGGATTGCCAGAGGCTCATACGAAGATCTCCGGGTTGGAAGCGTTTCGATACCGGCGGAACCCGGGGGCGGTTCTGGTTCACCCGGCCCGCTGGGCGCCCGCAGGGCGAACGGAACGGGCGCTGACCGGCCGCGCCCCCCAGGACCGTCCCGAGGCGTTCGCCGCCGCGGCGGCCGGAGCGGTGAAGGCGATGCTGATCGCCGAGGGCTGGCAGCCGCAGCCCCGGCAAGACTGGCGATTCGGCGTCTTCGAGGACGATCCCGCCGCCCCGTGACGCGGCCGCCGCCGGCCCCTCGCCTACCATCCCCGCGTGAGTTCTCCGCCCGACGCCTCCCGCTCCTCACGGCCCCGGCGGGAGCGGCGCGGGCGGCGGCTGGGGGCGATGCCGTTGCACGCGGCGGTGCTGACGCTCGCCTGGCCGGTGTTGGGGGAGCAGATTCTCGGGTTCGGCGTGGGGCTGTTCGACACCTGGCTCAGCGGGCGGATCGGCTCCGGGGCGACGGCGGCGGTGGGGCTGGCGGCGTACGTCGCCTGGCTGGCGACGATGCTGTTCGGGGTCGTCAGCGTCGGGGCGACGGCGATCGTCGCCCGTCACTGGGGCGCCGGGGAGACCGGCGCCGCCAACGCCGTCGCCAATCGCGTGCTCGGGCTGGGACTGATCGCCGGGGGGCTCTACTACGCCCTCGTCTGGTCGCTGGCCCCGACCTTCGCTGCGGGGCTGCGGTTGGAGGGGGAGGCGTTCGACATCGCCGTCCGCTACCTGCGGATCGACGGGTTGGGGCAGATCGTCACGGCGATGAGCCTCGCCGGGTTCGCGGCCCTGCGGGGAGCCGGCGACATGACCACGCCGCTGTTGATCGGGGCGGCAATGAACCTGCTGAACGCCGCCTCCAGTTGGGCGTTCGTCTACGGGATCGAGGCGGTCGGCCTGCCGGCCTGCGGGGCGAACGGCATCGTGTACGGCACCGTCGCGGCCCGCACGTTCGGCGGGCTGGCCCTGCTGGCGACCTTCGCCAGCGGCCGCACCCGGCTGCGGCTGCTCGCCGCCGAATTGCTGCCGGACCGGGCGACGACCGCCCGCGTGCTGAAGATCGGTCTGCCGGCGGCCGTGGACGGGGCGATCCGCTGGGCGGGACACTTCGTCTTCCTCGCCCTGATCGCCGGCCTGCCGCTGACCGCAGCGGCGGGGACCGGGAGCGGTTCGGGGACCGAAGACGGCGGGGAAACGACCTTCGCCGCCCACATCGTCGCGGTGCGGCTGGAGGCGATCACCTATTTGCCCTCGGTCGCCTGGGGGGCCGCGGCGGCGACGATCGTGGGGCAGAGCCTCGGGGCGAAGCGGCTGCGGCGGGCGAAGGCCGTCGGGCACGTGGCCGCGGGACAGTGCGCGGCGCTGGGGGCGCTCATCAGCGCCCTGTTCCTGCTGGCGGCGGAGCCGCTGGTCGCCTTCATGCACCTCGACCCCGCCGTGCGGGCCGAGGCCGCCCCCGCCCTGCGGACGCTGGGGCTCTGCCAGATCCCGCTGACCGGCAGCATCGTGTACGTGACGGCGCTGCGGGGGGCGGGCGAGACGCGGGCGCCGCTGCTGCTCACCCTGGCGGGGATGTACGGGTTGCGGTTGCCGCTGGCGTGGCTCGGCGGCGTGTGGCTGGGCTGGGGTTTGCCGGGGGCGTACCTGGGGATGTTCGGGGACGTGTTGTTCCGGGCGACGGCGGGCGGGATCTGGTTCCGCGTCGGCGGGTGGTGGCGGAAGGAGGTCTGAGTCGCCACATTGGATGCGTTCGCCCTTCCCGTTGCCGTTTGAGGTTCCGCCCGATGCTCCGTTCCCGCGTTTTGCTCGCCGGCCTGTGCGTGCCGCTGCTCGCCGCCACCGCGGCCGGCTTTCAGGAGTGGAAAAGCGGCATCAAGTGGCAGGAGCCGGAGATCGTCACCCCGGGCGAGACCGCCGCCGCTCCGCCCTCGGACGCGATCATCCTGTTCGGCGGCACCGACCTGTCGGCGTGGGAGGGCGGCGACAAGTGGAAGATCGAACACGGCGTCGCCACGGTGAACGGCGGCACGATCAAGACGAAGCAGTCCTTCGGCGACTGCCAGGTCCACCTGGAGTTCCGCACCCCCGCCGAGGTGAAGGGCAGCGGGCAGGGCCGCGGCAACAGCGGTCTGCACCTGATGGGTCAGTACGAGGTGCAGATCCTCGACTCCTACGACAACACCACCTACTACGACGGCCAAGCCTCGGCGATCTACAAGCAGAGCCCGCCGCTGGTGAACGCCTCCCGCCCGCCCGGTACCTGGCAGACCTACGACATCGTCTTCGAGGCCCCGCGGTTCGACGAGAACGGCGCCCTTGTCCGCCCGGCGTACGTCACCGTGCTGCACAACGGCGTCGCCACGCAGGTGCACCAGGAGATCCTCGGCGGGACCGCCTGGCACAAGCCGCCCAGCTACGACAGCACGGCCGAGAAGGGCCCGATGACCCTCCAGTGGCACAACAACCCGGTCAGCTTCCGCAATATCTGGGTGCGGGAATTGGACCTCGACCGCGGCGAGGAGTACCCGGACGCCTGACGCCCGGTTCCCGTTCACTGCCGATCCGCTTCGCCGCCCTCGCCGAGTTCGCCCCGATGATCCGTCGCTCCACGTTGCTCGCCGGCTTCTGTCTGCCGGCGCTCGCCGCCACCGCGGTCGGCTTTCAGGAGTGGAAAAGCGGCATCGAGTGGCGGGAGCCCCCGCTCGTCACGCCCGGCGAGACCGCGGCGGACCCGCCCTCGGACGCGATCATCCTGTTCGGCGGGACGAACCTCGACGCCTTCCACGGCGGCGAGAAGTGGGAGGTGAAGCACGGCGTCGCCACCGCCGGCGGCGGGAGCATTCGCACCAAGCAAAAGTTCGGCGACGTCCAGGTGCACCTGGAGTTCCGCACCCCCGCCGAGGTGGAGGGCCAGGGACAGGGCCGCGGCAACAGCGGGCTGTACCTGATGAACCGCTACGAGGTGCAGATCATGGACTCGTACGAGAATAAGACCTCGTACGACAGCCAGGCCGCGGCCCTCTACAAGCAGAGCCCGCCGCTGGTGAACGCCTGCCGCCCGCCCGGCGCCTGGCAGACCTACGACGTGCTGTTCGAGGCCCCGCGGTTCGACGAGAACGGCGTCGTCGTCCGCCCGGCCTATGCCACGGTGCTGCACAACGGCGTCGTGGTGCAGGTCCGCAAACAGCTCCGCGGGGCCACCGCCCGCAACCCGCGGCTGGGCCGCCGACACGTCTACGAGGCCCACCCGCTGAAGGAGTCGTTCAACCTCCAGTGGCACGGCGACAAGGTCAGCTTCCGCAACATCTGGGTGCGGGAGTTGGAACTAGATCGCGGCGAGACCTACCCGGATGCCTAGCCGCTGAGCCCCGACCGTGAGGAAGGGGCCGTACGCCGGTGTGCGAACATCGGGACGCCTGCAACGCCGGTCGGTCCCGTGTGAAAGGCCCCTCCCTCACGGTCGGGGCTCGCCGACTCGGCTACGGCAGTTCGTACCCCGCTTCCCGCAGCCATTTGGCGACGGTCAGCAGGGGCAGGCCAATGACGGCGGTCCAGTCGGCGGCGTCGATCCGCTCGAACAGCGCCAGCCCGCCGGGCTCCTCCAGTTTGAAGCTGCCGGCGCAGTCGACCGGGTTCACCTTCGCCACGTACGCCCGCAGACGGTCGTCGGAGAGCGGGTGCAGGGTGAGGTCGGACCGCACCACGGTCGCCCGCCGCCGGGCACCCGGGCCGGCGAGGGCGACGCCGCAGAACAGGCTCAGCCCGCCGTCGCGGGCGGCGATCAGTTGGGCCAGCGCCCGCTCCGGCGTGCCGGGCTTGGAGACGATCTCGCCCCCCGCCACCGCGACCTGGTCGCTGCCGAGGCAGGCCGCGTGCGGGTTCCGCTCCGCGACGGCCGCCGCCTTCATCACGGCGAGGCGTTCGGCGAGGGCGGCGGGGTCCGTCATTACCGCCGTCACCGCCTCCTCGTCCACCCCCGGCGACTGCTGCGCGTACGGCACGCCGAGGCGGTCCAGCAGCATCGCCCGGTAGGGCGAGGTGCTGGCGAGGATCAACGGCGGGGCGGGGGATTCGGCTCCGCTCATTTCGACTCGACGACCGTCACGGTCAGCCGGCCGATGACTTCGAGCATCGGCAGGAAGCTGGCGACCGGGGAGGCGTCGTCGTCGCTCAGGTCGCTCCGGCCCAGCAGCAGATGGCCGCCGCCGATGCCGCCGCCGGTGATCGTGGGGTCCAGCGGCACCCACAGGGCCTCGGCGGGGCCGGCCGGGCCGTCGGCGTCCAGCAGGGCCTCGACCCACATGTGCCCGCCCATCTGCCCACGGCCGGGGATCGTCACCAGCCCGACACAGACCCGGCTGGGCACGCCGCGGGCCCGCAGCATCGCGGCGCACAGCACGCTGTGCTCCGTGCAGTCCCCGGCGAGTTTCTCCGCCACCTCCGCGGCACTGGCCAGGGCGGTGCTGAAGTTCTTGTCCGTCAGCACCCGGCCGACGTACTCCGCACAGCCCAACGCAATCCGCCCGGCGGGGGCGTCCTTCGGCGCCGCGGCCATGGCGTGCTCGATCACCCGCGGATCGTCGCTCTGCAGGTAGCGGGTCGGCTTGAGCAGATCCGGGGCGTTCCCCGCCGTCGCCTCCCGCGGGATCGGCAGCCCGACGACGGTGACGAGGGCCTGTTCGCCCCGCCCCTTCAGGGGTTGCACCGTCTGGGAGGCCGTCGAAAGGAACAGCTTCGTCGCTTGGGCGTCCTCCACCGACACCCGGTAGACCACCTTCTCCGTCTGGTGGACGTTCGGCACCACGTCCACCGGGACCAGCGTGTCGAAGCCCATGTCCGCCCCCTTATTGAAGACGGCCCGCAGGGCCTCCTCCTTGCTCACCTCGTAGGTGAGCAGCGTTTGGCCGAGGAAGTCCATCGACTCGAAGACGGACTCGCCCTCTTCATCGACGTAGAGCGTCGTCGGGAACGGCAGCACGTCCTGGGCGACCGTCACTTTGGTGAGCGTGCGGCGCTCGCCGGTCGGCGTCTCCACCTCTTCCGCGGCGGCGGCCTTGGTGAGGGTGACCGTGCCGACCTTGCCCAGTTCGGGGAAGTAGGTCTGGAAGCTGACGGGTTCGCCGGGTTGCAGCCGGTCGCCCTTGAGCAGGTCGTCGAGATAGCTGGGGCTCTTCAGGTCGGCCGGCAGGGCGACCTCGCGGGTCGACTCGGTCCCGCCGACGGTGGTGGTGACGCGCAGCACGTCCCCGTCCCGCACGCCGACGGCCCGGGTCGGGGCGGAGCCGGGGTTCTTCGTGACGAGGGTGAACGACCGCAGGTCGCCCTCGGCGGACTCCTCCGTCTCCAGGTCGACCGACATCGCGATCGACTGGCCGAACCGCTGGAAGGTCATGCTGGTTTCGGTCTCCGTGCGGGAGCCGGCGTCCGGACCGTCGCCGAGCGGGACCGTCGCGGTGCGGGTCCAGCCGATCTTCTCCCCGCCGAGCGTGAGCACCGCCCAGGTCGTCTCCCCGGCGGGGTTCAGATCGGTCCCCTCCGCCGCGACGGGGGCGCCGGCGGCGGGGCTCTCCTGAGCCGAGGCGGGCGACGCCGGCAGGAGCAAGAGGGCGGCGGCGAGCAGCAGCGCCGCGGACGGCGGGACGGACGAGCGAAGCATGCGGGACCAGACGGGCGAACGGCGGGGCCGGACATCCTACCGGGAGCGGCCGCCCGCGTGCAGACGGCCGGGTCCGGCGGGGTTTGCGGGCGACGGCGGGCCTGCGGGCCGGGACGAGGCGTGCGGGCTGCTCCGACCGCGCCGGGCGACGGATCGGCTTCCGTGCGGGCGCGGAGGGAAACTTCGCGCCCGCCCCCCCGATGCGGGGTAGGTTCCTTCGCGGCCGTGGCGGTTCGCTCCCGTTCCCCGTCGGGGACTCCGCGGGAGGGATCGAACGACGACCGCCGCCGCTGAGGAGGACGCGGCCGCCGAACGGCATGGGGTTCCTGACGACCCCCCGTCGGTCCGGCTCCCCGCCCCTCCCCGCCCGACGCCGGTATGAGTTTCCTCACCGAATTCCTGAAGACCCGCGGCGCCGGCCCCGACCCGTCCGCCCCCAGCAGCTTCGGCGGGCTCTCCGACGAGCAGTTGGAACGGCACCTGAAGGTCGCCACCTACGGCGACTTCACGCTGACCGACGCCGTCCGCCCCGCCTATGACCTGCGGGTCGTCCCGAAGGCCGGCTACCGCCGCGATCACTTCGTGGACTCCGCCAGCGGCGTGCGGGTGCCGGTGCTGATGGCCGCCGCCAGCCGGGAGAACCTGTTCGAGCTGTTCCTCGATCTGCTCGACCCGCTGGGGGACGAGGTGGACGTGGTCCTCGAAAGCAGCCACGCCGCCGGCAAGAGCGGCCACAAGGACCTCGTCCGTGAGGGCATCGACCTGCCGGTCCTCAAAAGCGCCCTGTACGACTACGAGGAGGAGATCCTCGACGACGGCTGCCTCGGCATCGCCGTGCTGAACGCCAAGGTCCCGCTGGAGGTCCAGTTCGACGAGCACAAGCTGCTCGTGATGTACGGCCAGGACCTGTTCGAATTCGAAAAGGTCCTGTTCGAGCACCGCCTGACCCGGGACGACGGCATGAAGTTCGTCACCGAGGCCGAACACGTCCACAGCAGCACGGACGAACTCGCCGAGGCGTTCAGCCAGCTCTCCTACGAGATCAGCGCCGAGGCGTGAAAAGGGGAAAGGGGTGAGGCGTAAGGCGTCAGTGACAGGGGGCGTTCCCCGAGACTTACGCCTTACGCCTCGCCCCTTACGCCTGCCGCAAAGCGGCCTATTCCTCGTCCAGCTTGAGGAAGGTGTAGAGCCGGTCGCTGCCGCGGAGGATGTCGCAGCGGAGCATCTTCACGTCGTCGTCGGCGGCCAGGTTGAGGATGTAGGCGAAGTCGGCGGGGATCAGCGTGCTGAAGTCGTGCAGGCCCAGCAGGATGTCGCCGGCTTTGATCAGCGCCCGGTCGGCCGGGCCGCCGGAGCGGACCTCGGCGACGCGGTAGCCGCCCTTGTAGCCGAACTCCGCCAGCCGTTCGCCAGGCGTGGCGACGACCCGTTCGATCTTGCAGCCGGAGCGGGCCTCGAACCGCTGCACGGCGTCGTCGGCGGTGGCCTTCTTCGGGGGCGGCTCCACGGTGCGGGCCGCGGCGGTGCGGGCCGCGATCTGCCGAGTCTGGCTCGGGACCTGGGCGACGGCCCGGCCGGCGCCGGGGAGGCTCAGGGAGACCGGCACCCGGTTCCCGTCCCGCAGCACCGTCAGGGTGACTGTCTCGCCGGGACGCACGCCCAGCAGGGCCCGCTCGAAGTCGGCGGCGTCCTCGACCGGGGTGCGGCCGACGCGTTCCACCACGTCCCCGCGGTTCAGCCCGCCGCGGCCGGCCGGGCTGCGGGGATCCACCCGGGCCACCACCGCCTGCTTGCTGCTCGGCGTCTTCCGGTCCGCGAACTGCGCCCCGTGGGTGCGGTTCTCCAGCCGTTCGACGCTCATCAGTTCCGCGAGCACCTCCCGGGCGTCGTCGATCGGGATGGCGAACCCGATCCGCTGGGCGCCGGCCCGAATGGCGACGTTGATGCCGATCACCTCGCCCCGCACGTTGATCAGCGGCCCGCCGCTGTTGCCCGGGTTGATGCTGGCGTCGGTCTGGATGAGGTTCCGGTAGCTCTGCGTCTCCGTCACCTCCACGTCGCGGAACAGCTGGGAGATGATCCCCTTGGAGACGGTGTGTTCGTAGCCGAAGGCGTTGCCGATGGCGATGACCGTCTCGCCCCGCATCAGATCGCAGCTGGTGCCCAGCGGCATCACCGGGAGGTTGTCGGCGTCGATCTTGACCAGCGCCAGGTCGTGCTGGGGGTCGACGGACAGCGTGCGGGCGACGTAGCTGGCGCCGGATTCGTCGGTGGCCCGCAGGCTCTCCACCCCGTCGACGACGTGATGGTTGGTGAGCAGATACCCCCGCGGGTCGACCACGATCGCCGTACCCATCCCGTTGACCTTCCGCGGCTTGCGGGAGCCGAAGACGGGTTCGTCGTCGTAGGTCGTTTTGACGGAGTGCAGGTTCAGCACGCTCGGCGCCGCCCGCCGCACGGCCGCCACCGTGGGGGAGATGCGGGAGACGGCGGCGTAGTCCGGCGCCTGTTCCGGCGCCTGGGCGAACCCGGGCGTGGGCCCGCAGAGGAGGGCGAGCAAGGTCAGGCGGGCGGCGACGCCGGTGCGGCTCATCGCATCTCCGTGGACGGTCCCGCGGGCGAGTCCAACGAGGGCGGAGCCGCGGGCGGCGAGCGGAGAATCGGTGTGAATCATGCGACGCTCGCCGGGGCGCGGTGCCGCCCCCGTCCTGCGCGACCGCCGCGGAGAAGGGGGTGAGGCGTGGGTGTCCGTTCCGTGCGGGGGGCCGCAATCCGGCTCCCCGCCGGGCCGTCTTCGACGGTTCGTCAAACCGCCCTTGACGCCCCGCGACCGGTCCCGCACAGATTCCCGCCCCGCCTCCGCACCACCCCGCACGGCCGTTACGGGCGGCGCGGAAACTGAGCGTCCCAAGCGCTTCGACGCCCCGGATCCGCCGCCCTCCCGGTCCCGACGCGGCGCCCCGTCGACGGTCTGGCGGCGGCCCGGCAGCGGCCCGGCGGAGCCCTGTCGACGGCATGGCGGCGATCGGTGGGAGGCGAAGGGGCCGCGGTCCGGTACACTCCCCCGACCGAACCAACGCCCCTCGCGCCATGTCCGCCCCCGAACCGCCGCCCGCCGCGCCCACCCGCCGGGAGAAGCTCGAACGCCTGCTCGCCGACGACCCCGGCGACGCCTTCCTCCGCTATTCCCTCGCGCTCGAATTGGCCAAGACCGACGAGGACGCCGCCCTGCGGGAGTTCGACCGCGTGATCGAGGAGCACCCGGACTACGTCCCCGCCTACTTCATGAAGGGGCAGACTCTCGCCCGCGGCGACCGGGACGAGGAGGCCCGCGAGACGCTGACGGCCGGCATCGAGGTGGCCACCCGCACCGGCGACGACCACGCCGCCGGCGAAATGAGCGGCTTCCTCGAGACGCTGGGCTGATGACGGACCACGTCCCCGAGCGCCTGAGGTGCGACCTCCGAGAACTCGCCGAGACGCAGGAGCGCCCCGGCGCCGACGCCGCGCCCGCCTTCCGCCGCATGGCCGAGGACGGCGTCACCGGCTGGGCGATCCCGCCGCAGTTCGGCGGCGCCGGGCTCTCCTCGGCGGAGATCATGGCCGGCTACGAGGCCCTCGCCGCGGAGAACCTCTGCGCCACCTTCGTCCTCACGCAGTTCAACGCCGCCGTCGGCCGGCTCGTGCCCAGCGAGAACGAGGCCCTGAAAGCGGAGTTGCTGCCCAAGCTCGCCGCCGCGGAGCAGTTCGTCACCGTCGGCATCAGCCACCTCACGACCTCCCGCCGCCACCTCGGCGAACCGGCGGTGAAGGCGACTGCGGAGGGCGACGGCTACAGGCTTTCCGGCACGCTGCCCTGGTGCACCGGGGCCGGCATGGCGGATCGCATCCTCGCCGGCGCCGAGCTGCCCGACGGCCGGCAGTTCCTCGCCTTTATCAAGACGGACGCCCCCGGCGTCACGGTCGCCGACCCGCCGGAGCTGCTCGCCCTGACCGCCAGCGCCACCACCTCGCTGACGTTGGACGACGTGCAGATCGGCTCCGGCGCCGTCGTCAGCGGGCCGGTCGCAGAGGTGATGAAGCAGGGCAGCGGCGGCACCGGGTCGGTCGGCACCAGCGCCCTGGCCGTCGGCCACGCCGCCGGCTCCCTGCGGGGGCTCGCCGGGGAGGCGGAGAAACGACCGGAGCTGCGGGAGACGCTCGATCCGCTGGAGCGGGAACGAGAGAAGCTTTCCGCGGACATTCAGCGGATCGCCGCCGCGACCTCGACGGACGAACTGCCCGAGGGACTGAACGCCCAGTCGGTGCGGACGCGGGCGAATTCGCTCTGCCTCCGCAGCGCCCAGGCGTACCTGACGGCCAGCAAGGGGGCCGGCTTCGTCGCCGGGCACCCGGCCGGCCGGTTCGTGCGGGAGGCGATGTTCTTCCAGGTCTGGAGCTGCCCCGCCCCCGTCGCCGCCGCCGCCCTCCGGGAGTTCGCCTGCGGCCTCTGACCGCTACTGCACCCGGCGGATTCGGAACTCCCCGCCGGCCGCCTGCGCCCCGTGGGGAACGCGGGCGGGTGAAGAGAGAGCGGCCCACGCTTCCAGCAGGTCCCGGGCGACCGGGGCGGCGTCGGCCCCGCCGCTGCCGCCATGCTCCAGCATCACGCAGACGGCGACCGCCGGCCGATCGGCCCCCGGCAGCGTGCCGTACCCGGCGAACCAGGCGTGACTCGGCTTCCCCCCGCCGACCTGGGCGGTGCCCGTCTTCCCTGCCACCCGCAACCGCTGCGAGCGGGCGTACCGATAGGCGGTGCCCAGCGGATCGTTGACCGCCCGGTCCATGCCCGACCGCAGGGCGAGCCACGTGCGCTCCGCCAACTCCACCGGTACGCCGTCGCCGTGAGGCGACGCGTTCCCCGGACCCGCGCCGCCTGACGGCGACGGCGGATCGGGGAGGGTCAGACGGGGAGCGACCAGCCGCCCCCCGTTCGCGATCGCGGCGGTCATTCGGCAGACCTGCAGCGGCGTCGCCGTCACCTCCCCCTGCCCCACGCCGGTCTCGATCAGCAGATCACGGGAGATCGCCTCGTCCTCCGCCGGCAGCACGGAACCGGCTCGCTCCCCCGGCAGCCCGGTCCCGGGGGCGACGCCGAAGCCGAAACGGTTCGCCCAGCGCCGCACGTCCGCGGGGCCGAGGCGGTCGGCGGCGTCGAAGCACCACACGTTGCAGCTTCGGCAGAGAGCGTCGGCGGGCTTCACGTAGCCGTGCCCGACCTCCTGCTGGATGAAGCAGGCGCAGCGGTGTCGCTCCGGCCGGTCGAGGTAGCCGCGGCATTCGATCGAGCCGTCGCCGAACACCACGCCCTCCTCCAGGGCCGCGGCGACGATCACCGGTTTGAACACGCTGCCCGGCGGCAGGGCCGCAGCGGTGACGCGGTCCAACAGCGGCGCCCGCGGGTCGGTCCGCAGTTCGTCCCACCGCTCCGGATCGCGGAGATCGGCCGGGTCGTAGCTCGGCAGGCTCGCCGCCGCCAGCACGGCGCCGGTGTTCACGTCCATCAGCACCGCGGCGGCGCCGGTGGGAATCGGGCGTCCTTCCGGCGGCGTCATCGCGACCGCCAGCCGGGCGACGACGCGGCTTTGCAGGTCGGCCCGGACCGTCAGCCGCACGTCCCGGCCGGGCCGCGGCGGTTCGAGCAGTTCCGTCCGCACCGTCGCCCCCCGCCGGTCCTCCCAGATGCGGCGGGAGCCGGGGCGGTGGGTGAGCACGCCGTCGAACGCCGCCTCGACGCCCGTCAGTCCGGTGCGAACCTCCTCGCCCCCCTCCTCCACCGGCCGCGTGGTGCGGAGGCCGACGAGGTGCGGGGTTGGCAGCCCCTCCGCGGTGCGGCGGCCCACGACCGGCACGACCCGCACGCCGGGGAAGCGGTCCGGGGAGCCCTCGATCGCCGCGGCCACCCGCGGCCCCAGCCCGGACAGCGCCCGGTGGTAAGCGAGTTCCTCCGCCAGCGTGTCGTCCACCATCCGGCCGCGGTCCGGGGGCGTGGTGAGTTCCGCGATAACCCGGTCCAGCGGGCCGTCGCCGATCGCGGCGGCCCG